>JAZSMN010000014.1:0-2555 GCA_045535925.1 Eubacteriales bacterium | reverse complement strand
ATTATTCTTTTTGACCCTACCACCAGTGGATTTATGTCCTTTAACGCTCTTGCAACCGTACTTCTAGTTTTGGTTAAGGGGGTTGCTTCGGGATTTTTGGGCGGTCTTGTTTATTCGCTTTTTGAAAAGTGGAACAAATATGTCGCCGTTTTACTTTCTGCCATAGTTACCCCGGTTGTCAACACGGGCATATTCTTCGTGGGTTGCCTTCTGTTCTTCTTCGACCTGTTCGTCGGTGTGGCGGGAGGAAGCGTTGTAACCTACCTTATAACCGTCGTTATTGGACTAAACTTCCTTCTTGAACTTGGGGTCAATGTGGTGCTTGCCCCCACGATTTTAAGACTTATAAATATCAAAAAATAATAAGGGAAAGTCCTTTGCTTTTTGGCAAAGGACTTTTTGAAGTTATAAAGTTAACCATTTGAAGTTATAAAGTTAACCATTTGAAGTTATAAAAATTAGCATTTGGAGTTAGAATGATAGAGTTTTTGCACCTTGACGAGAATGTGCTCGTCATATACAAGCCCTCGGGTATCCCCACCCAGGCAGATAATAGTGGACAGAGTGATGCTCTCACCCTCTCGAGGGATAGGCTTCGAGAGATTGGCGAGGACGACTCCTTGTGGCTTGTCCATAGGCTCGACCGTGTGGTAAGTGGCATGCTTGTTTTTGCAAGAAACAAGAGGACTGCCTCAGAACTTAGCGAGTATGTAAAATCGCACCTGCTCAACAAAGAATATCTTGCAGTAGTCGAGGGCGAGGGGATAGATGGACTTCTCACCGATTTTATATACAAGGACGCGAGGATAAACAAGGCCTTTATCCTAAAGTCAAAAAGAGGCGGGGCGAAGGAGTGTAGCCTCGAGTGTAAAACTCTTGCCACCACACAGACCGAAAAGGGGACAAGGAGCCTGCTCTTAATATCCCTAAAGACAGGCAGATTTCACCAAATCAGGGCACAGCTATCCTCACGCGGTCGACCAATTGTCGGCGACAAGAGGTATGGCAGCCGTGAGGGTATAGGCGACCTTATCGCCCTGTGTTCGGTGGGTATCACTCTGCCCTTGGAGGGTGAAAATAAGAGGGTAAGTAGACTTCCCGATATAGATAGTTACCCCTATAATATTTTTGGGGGAGAAATATACGAAAGAGTAATTGAAGATGACTAAAAAGCTGTATTATATAGATGCATATATGTCCGAGTTTACTGCCACGGTTATCTCGGTAAAGAGCGAGGGAGACCTATTCTTGGTGGAACTTGATGCTACCGCCTTTTTCCCCGAGGAGGGCGGACAATCTGCCGACACAGGATATATAGGCGAGCACCCTGTTGTAGACGTAAAGGAAAAGGACGGATTTGTTTATCATTACACCACCACTATGCCAAGTGTGGGGGTAGAGTATCAGTGCCGCATCAATTTTTCCGAGAGGCTTGAAAAGATGCGCGCTCACACCGCCGAGCATATCCTGTCGGGAATTATACACCGCGAGTACGGATATGAAAATGTAGGCTTCCACCTTGGTGATGACATAGTCACATTTGATATTAGCGCCTACCTTGATAGAGAACAGCTTGACAGGATAGAGGACGAGGCAAATCGAGTAATCTGTGAGTGCCTTCCCGTCTATACCACATTCCCAACGAGTGAGGAACTACCCGCTCTATCATATCGCTCCAAGCTTGACCTCACCGAGGGTGTAAGACTTGTATATATCGGCGAAAATGGCAAGGTGGATATCTGCGCCTGCTGTGCTCCCCACGTGGCGAACACCGGCGAGATAGGCCTTGTCAAAATCCTTGATTTCGAGAGACACAGAGGTGGGGTGCGTATCACCTTTTTGGCGGGCGAGCGAGCACTTTTAGACTATCGAAGCAGATATTCGGCGATAAAGAGGATATCCGAGCTTCTCTGTGTACCCCAGGGCGAGGTAGCAGGGGCGGTCGAGGAGCTTTTGGCGGACAACGAGAGGCTCCGTCGTACCCTTGCAGCAATGTCACTTGAAAAGGTGATAGCCGAGGCAGAGAAAATCACCCCCACAGACAAAAACCTGGTGGTATACTATCCCGACCTCACTCTTAAGGAGCTAACCGAGTTTGTCAAGCGCGCCTCGGGCAAGGTGGGTGGACTTTTGGTAGCACTCTCGGGCGAGGATGGAAATATCAAGTATATGATAACCTCGGAAAGCCTAAACCTCTCGGTTATTGTAAAACAGTTTAACAGCGACCTTTGTGGAAAGGGTGGAGGAAAGCCTAACTGCGTCCAGGGTAGCTTTGCAAACAGCTTTGCAACAATAAAGGAATACTTTGAAGGACTAAAAATATAAAAAACCATCCCCACACGGGGATGGTTAAAGCTTATAGATTAATTACGGCTTAAATCCAAGCACGATTTGTGCCCTTGTAGGCTTAAAAGCGGTGAGGGTGACACCCGCAGAGGTAAGCATTCTCTTCGATGCTTCTACACTTGGAGTGCCGTCATATTTGTTGGATAGATAGATAACCTCTTTAATCCCCGACTGGATAATAGCCTTTGCACATTCGTTGCAGGGGAAAA
>JAZSMN010000147.1:0-3951 GCA_045535925.1 Eubacteriales bacterium | reverse complement strand
CTCTTTTGTCCTTATGTCTAAAAACATCCTCTGACGAGACCTTTTGTTTCTTCTGTCCTTATGTCTTAAAAATATTCTGTCTTCCTCCAACCCCCTCGGCTTGCAGCCACTCCCCCTATATTTCCCATGCGGAAAACACATGGGGAGAAAAGGTTACCATGTGTGTATTGTTCTTAAGACATAAGAACATGTTTCTTTGTGGGTAAAATTCTTATGTCTATAAAAAGATAATCGTGCGGAGCACGGGTTGAGGGGCTTCATGCCCCGAAATATAATAACCCCGTACGAGTGCCGTAGGCACGAAGTGCGGGGGTGCAAGCCCCCAACCGATACCGGCGTCTGTTTACTCTAGGATTTACAAAAAAAAGGGCGTGATTTTATTGTTAAAATAATCTAATTTACTAATTTCAATCTAGGATCGCAAGGAAGGTGGCTTGGGTTATACATTTCGCCCTTTTTAATCATTGCATATAATATTGCTAGAAGTTTGTTTGCAACATTGTTTAGTACCAAAAAGAAATGCTTCTTCTCAACATCATATTTTTTCATCTTGTATATACGCATTTTTTCAAAGCATTGTATTGCAGAACGTGCGCACATGAATAAAAGTGATTTTAGTTCCTTATCACCCATACAAGACACATGACTTCCTTTATCACTTTTACCGGTTGCATTTGGCCATGGCGAGATGCCGGCTAATGTAGCACACTTCTTAGCTGTAGAAACTCGCTTAAAATTGCCAGTTTTAATTATTAGTTCGATAGCTGTAACAGGGCCAATACCCGGAACGCTTTGAGCTATGAGAAAAGTCTGTTTTAGTTCTGCGTCATTGTTGATAATTATCTCTAATTCTGTTTCTATTTCACAAATCCTATCCGAATATTCTTTCAGTATTTTCTCTTTTAAGGCTACAGCTTTATCACTCGAGAATGGACGATGTTTATCTCCCTTAATGAGAGCTTTCATTTGTTTCCGTTGTTCTACCAATATACGTCGCAAAGCATATAGTTCTCGTAATTTATATAAAGATTCTGATGGAAATTGGGACGGTTGCAATTTATCATAATAACGTTCTCCATACTCTCTAATTCTGGATGCATCAATAGGATCACTCTTACCTCTGACAAGACCCATTCGATGACGTATTTCATAGCCGGATACGTAACTAATAGTTCTGCCTCGGATGTTTGCTTCTAATAATAACAAATCACCATAAACTCCGGTGTGTTCTGCAACGATGTGTGCATCTTCTGGTAAGTTGTCAAGGAATCTCTCTACTTGGCTACGTATATTCTTGACTACGATGTGCCTTGATTTGCCTTGTTCATCTACAAAACTCACATCAAATTTTTCTGATGCCAAATCAATTCCGTATATTTGTTCCATATTAAAAATATTTTTAGAGAATCTCCGGTTCAAACGACCAATACTATAATATTAAATTCTAAAGGTGAAAGTTTTTAATTACTCTCTGGTTTTAGTTTGAATAATAATGTCGTACCTGCAACAGACGATAGAGTCTATACTCTTGAAAGACGCATAGGTTAACGCGACATTAGGAGGTTCTTTTTTGTTAATAAATATGTTTAACTGTTTGCAAAATTAACCTTTTCTTTCGTTAGGCAAATATAATAGAAAGACGCGAATGTCACAAAATCCCGTCTTCCAGACGATTGCACAGGGAGGTTGACGATACCCCGCACTTCGCCACTCGCTATGCTCGTAGGCTCGTACGGGGTTATTCATTCTCGCTCCTCGCGGAGCTACGACCCCTGCTTCGCACGCCCTATATATGTCTTTTTATTCTTATGTCTATATAAATCCCCCATGCGTGGCTTATGTCTCTTATGTTCTTATGTCTATAATCCTCCCAGGCGAGGCCTTATGTCTCTTATGTTCTTCTGTCTAAAAAAACCTCTAACCCCTTCGGCTTGCAGCCACTCCCCCTATATTTTACATGCGTAAAACACAGAGGGAGAAAAGGTTACCACGCCCTACAAACCTAAAGAGGCTGCGCCAAAATTTTCATTTTGACACAGCCTCGACACCTTATTATATACCTTGTCCTATACTCCTGATTGCCATATAAGGCAAGGGGCATCCTATAGTTTCACAACTGAGGATTTTTCGGCTTTACAGCACCACCGAGGCGGTTGCACCGCTATTGAGGTGGGCTATATATACTCCTGCGGGGAGTGCTTACATTACTTTATGCACTTTGTTTGCCACGCGCACGATGTATGCTCCTTGAGGTATTTGCAAAGTTACACCAGCTTCGGTTACAATACCATGGTCTACAAGTCTGCCATCGACGGTGTATACATGGTATTCAACAGGGCGATGTGTTACACCCTCTGCTTCTATTACAAGATTGCTGTTTGACCAATAGGCACGGCTGTTTACCGTTGTCGGGTCGTTTACTACATCTATTACTGCATCGGGGAAATTTTCGGTCTCTATAAAGTTGGCAAAATACTTCCAACCATTGGCATTTTGATAACTATCCATTGTGCCGATAGGGATATATACCGGTATATCTTGTGGAACACCGATAAAAGCAACTGCATCCTCGCAGGTAGGAGGCGTTTGTGCGAGAGAATATATCTTATCCATGCCTGTACAATTCATAAACGCACCTTTACCTATATGTTGCAATGTTGGTGGTAGGACAATCGAGTCGAGCGAATGACAGTTCATAAAACACTCTTCTCCTATCGTTTCCAACTGATACGGAAGGTCTATTGTGGTCAATGACTCGCATATAGTAAAAGCTTGCTTACCAAATGTCTTGATTGTCGAGGGCAAGGTTACTTTCTCTAACAAATCAGACGCATATACAAAACCCTCTGGGAGTGTTGTTATTTCGCTCAAGACGGTAATATCCTTCAGATAACGACAGCAGCTAAAGGGATGCATTCCTATAGTAGTACAGGATGCCGGTACTGTGAAACTCTCTTGGAGTGAATAGAAGAAAGCATACATACCTATACTGTCTACAGCCTCGGGTATAATTACATCCTTGATTGTCGAGTAAGAAAATCCGTATATATCTATCGTTTCGATGGTAGAAGGTAATATAGCCTGCTCGGGTCCTTCAACCGACATAAAGCATGAATGTGGTATTTCCTTGACACCCTCGGGTATTGTTATGGTAGAGAGCCCTAATTGCGAGAAAGCAAATGACGCTATCCCCAATTCTTGCAAAGAAGACGGAATGTTGATTGTGTCTATAGCTACCATATATAGAGCCATTTTACCAAACCGTTCGATATTATCGGGTAATATCACACGGCGCACATAGGCTCTATAGCCATCATCTTTGCAAAAGGCCACGGATGGCAATTCGTTGTTTTCCAAGTTGGCATACTCAAGGTTGAGCACGTCGATACGTCCAAAACGTATACCATGGTATATCACTTCAAAGTCATCGGCGTTTATAGGACCTCGCACTACCAACGAGTCTATTTTGTCCCATCTATCGCCCAGGGCCTCCTTCAGTGTACCCGGTTCGGTCACTATGGCATGGAATCCGATATACTCACCGCGAACGGCGATAATACTGCTTAATAAAACTAACAGTAATGAAATGGCAAATCTTCTATTCATAGATTTCGAAATGTTCAAGATGTGTTTCTTCATATTTGTAGAGATTAAGATTAATAAATTCAGTTTTTATCACCCCAAGAGGTCGTTGAGGCCTCTTGGGGTGAGGGTGGAGTAAAGCTAATTATAGAAAATATACCTTGATATACCGCTCCGTTGCTGATGGGTAATGTCCATGCTGTCGATATCGGCGGGGAACTCGACCTCGATGCACTCATTATTATAATAACAAGTGATAAACAGATCGCCCAATGTGCGTGGTGAGCCGTTGTTAGATTTGATAATTTTCTCTAATCTCTCGGGTTTCTTAGGCAATGATGTTGTATTGCCGTCGGGGAATGCAACTTG
>JAZSMN010000017.1:0-10683 GCA_045535925.1 Eubacteriales bacterium | reverse complement strand
ACTATATAATAACTATCTTAATAATAATACATATAATTATATAACTAAAAATATATGAAAAAAGGTTATAATCAGTATATACAATCAAACAGGTAAAAAGTGGTTAATAGCCTAAGAGCTTTAGGTTGCGCTCGATGGTTTTTCTGCCTCGCCAGGCAAAGGCTCTTTCCCCAAA
Source organism: Eubacteriales bacterium (assembly GCA_045535925.1). Classification (GTDB taxonomy): domain Bacteria; phylum Bacillota; class Clostridia; order Oscillospirales; family CAG-272; genus UBA1740. The sequence goes on along the minus strand of JAZSMN010000017.1, from coordinate 10,508 downwards.
TTGCTCCTTGTTCATAGCGGCGAGTATATCAGAGTCGAGGCGCTCTATCCTATCTTCAAGGAAGAATTTTAGGGGAGTGAGGCGGGGGCTTTTGTTATAGGGGCAGGAGCTTTGACACAGATCGCAACCCCATACCGTGTTGTATTTTCGCATAAGAGCGACCTCTTCGTCGGTCAGCTCGCCCTTCCTCTGCGTTATGGCACTTAAGCAGTCTGTACCCTCGCCACGGAGGATACCTGTGGGGCAAGCACGCTTGCAAGCACCGCACCCGTGACAGTGTTTAATTTCACACGCCCCACGGCTACCCAGCTTTTCGGCAGGTATGTCTGTAATGACATCGGCAATGAAAATATATGAGCCGTACTTCTCATTTATCAAGAGTCCGTTTTCTCCAAGGATGCCAAGCCCTCCTATCAAGGCAGCGTGGCGCTCGTCGATAGGACTGTGGTCGCCGTAGCCTCGACAGCTCGAGCCAGGAAACAGCTCGCCAAGTCTTTGGCACAGCTCGTTATTAAAGGAACGAATAAAGAGGTGATAGTCCCTCGCTGCAGCATAAATAGAGAGGTTTTGAGTCGGGCCCGCATAGTAAGGAATTACAAAGAGGATAATGCTTCTGGGTGTGAAGCTCTCGCGCTCGATAATCCCGTGGTTTATCTCGTGGCAGTCCTGATAGTCCAGGACCGTGTAATATTCTATGCTATGGCTATTAAAAAAATCGGCAAGCAAATCCATCTCTTCTCCTCTCTTATTTATTCCTTTTTGGAGATTGTTTTACCTTGATATTTTATCACACACATCTCCCCTTGTCAAGTTTTGAGATATTATGTGTCGGCAATATTGCCCTCTGCCGCTTCATTTTTAGGGTCAATTCGCGCCCCCGCTCTTTGCCTTTCTGCTATTGACATAGCCTAAAATATATAGTATAATATGATTGATATACTATGGTGTGATTTGTTATCGCACAAGGAGGCATTATGATTTTTAATATAGGTTTGCTTAATACTATTTTCCCTCCCAGCGCTGAAGGTTTTCGCAATGTTCCCGACCTTGTTTACTTTATCGCGCTTGGTGTGGTTTTGCTTATATCCTATTTCCTTGGTAGTGTAAATACTTCTATAATTATTTCCAAGGCTATCTACGGCAAGGATGTGCGCACCCTCGGTAGTGGCAACGCCGGAATGACTAATATGCTCCGCAACTTTGGTACAAAGGCGGCTGTGCTTACACTGGTCGGCGACCTGTTGAAGACCGTTATTGCGGTTACGCTTAGTGGCTTGGTGTTCGGTTTTGCATACAAAAATGGGCTCAGCTACAACGGAGAGGGTTATCTTGCCGGTCTTATGACCGTTATAGGACATATCTTCCCCGTTTACTACAAGTTTAAGGGCGGCAAGGGTGTACTTGCAACGGCTGTTATGGCTCTTTACCTCTGCCCCGGTGTATTTCTCGCCCTGTTTATACTCTTTGCAATTATAGTTGCTTGGACAAGATACGTTTCGCTTGGCTCGGTGGTTGTCGCATGCCTTTTACCCGTGACAATACAGGGCTATTGCTCGGTATTCCTCCAGGTGCCTATGCACGGCTTGACCTCGCTTGCGTCCATTGTTATCGCTATACTTATAGTTTGGTGCCACAGAGAAAACCTGGTAAGAATAGGCAACCGTACCGAGAACAAGCTTTCCTTTGGCAAAAAGAAGCCTGTAAGTGAGGAAACCGATAAAGAGAGCGAAGCAGACGAAAGCTGATGAAAAGCAGAGAATTTATAAAGGTTGTTTTGCTCGCCTTTGACAAGGAGATAATCAAAAAGCTGGTTTTCTCCCGTCCTTTGACGAGCGAAATAGTAAAGGTAAGCTGCCGTCTTGTCGCCCACAGGGGCAGGAAGATTTTGGCGCTGGAAAATTCGCTTCCCGGCAATACCGTGTCACACAAGAACCTCTCTCGCGAAGAACTTGAGGTCGAGCTTGCCCTTCTGCTCGCAGAATACAGACAGGCAAATCTGATAACAACCCTTGGCGAGGTGGAGTGGAAAATCTCCACTAAGGGTGCCGAGGCTCTCTTAGGCGCGGACAAGCTAGTGCGCAAAATGTCGGGCGAGGAGCAGGCCTTCGAGAAGGCAATTGCTTCGCTTGATAAGGAAAAAAATCATATTCTCACAGGTGGCGAGGACTTCCTCATAAAGCTGGGTGTGAGTGATGCCCGTGGCCGTGTACACGACAAAAGACAGGGCAAATTTAGACAAATAAACCGTTTTCTCGAGCATATCGAGGATATTTACAAGTATCTCTCTTTAGACGAAGATATTTTAATCTATGACCTGTGCTGTGGCAAGAGTTATTTGAGCTTTGCTGTCTATTATTACCTCACCGCGGTAAAGGGCAGACGTGTAAAGCTTGTCGGTATAGACCTCAAGCGCGATGTTATCGACTGGTGCTCGGCTCTTGCAAAGGAGCTTGGCTATGTGGGTATGACCTTTATCTATGACGATGTGAAGAACACGCCCAAGGATATCTCGCCCGATATGGTTATTTCGCTACACGCCTGCGATATTGCCACCGATATAGTACTCGACTCGGCAATAGAGCTTGGTGCCAAGGTAGTGCTTTCTACCCCCTGTTGTCACAGGTATTTAAACGACAAGGTAGAGGCCAAAGAGCTGGAGTTTGTCACAAGATATCCCCAGCTTCGCAACAAGCTTTGCGAGGCGCTGACCGATGCAATAAGACTCAAGAGGCTCGAGATGGGTGGATACTCGGTGACAGCTCTTGAGCTCACAGACCCCGATGACACCCCCAAGAATACCCTTCTCCGTGCGATAAAGACCGATATGCCAAGGAGTGCTATCGAAAATGCCACACGAGAATACGAGAGCATCCTTTCCTTCCTTTTGGGAAGCGGCAAGGACGACTATCTAAAGGAAATATATGATGATATACACAGTAAAGAGTGACAAGGAAACCGAGGCGATAGGCCACCAGCTTGCCAAAGAGCTCGACAAGGGCGGGCGAAAAAGCGCGGTTATAGCGATGTGTGGTGAGATGGGTGTGGGTAAGACCGTGTTTACACGAGGATTTGCCTCCTATTTTGGCATTCGCTCGGTAAAAAGTCCTACATATACCGTCGTGAATGAGTATGGCAAGGATGGAAGAAGGATTTTCCACTTTGACCTCTATCGCATAAGCGACAGTGATGACCTCTATTCGGTGGGCTTTGACGAATATCTTGACAAAGAGGGCTACTCTATCATAGAGTGGAGCGAGAGAATACCCGGGGAAATTCCCGCGGATGCTATCACGGTCGAGATATCGAGAGTAGCGAAAAACGAGGAAGAAAGAATAATAGAAATATCCGGTCTTTAAGAAAAGCATAAATATCTAATCTTTAAGAGGCAAAAATGATTGTAATGGCTTTTGATAGCGTGGCAAGTATTGCAACCGTAGCGGTTTGTGACGGCGAAAAGATGCTTGCACAGTACACAATAAATAATGGGATGACCCACAGCGAGCTTCTGCTCCCTATGGCGGAGGATATGCTGCGCTCCTTGGGAATGTCCTTTGATGACATTGACATGTATGCGGTGTCATCCGGGCCCGGCTCCTTTACAGGCCTAAGAATTGGCCTATCCTTGGTCAAGGGGCTTGCCTTCGGCAAGGATAAACCCTGTGTGGGTGTATCGAGTCTTGAGGCTCTGGCTATGGGACTTCGCGGCCTCGACGGACTTATTGTCCCCTGTATGGACGCTAGACGTGGTCAGGGATATACCGCTCTGTTTCGCGGTGAGGGTGGCGAGATTGTAAGGCTCACCGAGGACGAGCCGATAAGCTACACCGAGCTCGCGGGCAAAATTTCGCTCCTTGGCGAAGGTAGGATATACCTATGTGGCGACGGGCACAGTTATATGAAAAAGGCTCTCGCCGAGGTGGGAATTACACCTCTTACAACCCCCGCACTTCTACTGGGGCATAATGCTTATTCGGTAGCACAGCTGGCACTGGCAAGCTATGAGAGGGGCGAATATACCACCGACAAGGAGCTGTCTGCCACCTATCTAAGAGTACCACAGGCAGAGCGCGAAAGACTGGAAAGACTTAACTTAAATAACAACTGATAAGGAGCTAAAACAATGACAAAGAGAACTATTTATATAGGTGCGGACAGCGCAGGCTATACCCTCAAGGAGGAGCTGGCAGAATATCTTCGCACCCAGGGATACACCGTGTTTGATATGGGTACCGACTCCACCGCTTCCTGCCACTACCCCGTTTTTGCAAAGGCTGTGTGCGAGAAGGTTATGGAGGACCTGGAGGGCTCCTTTGGTATTCTTATTTGCGGTACCGGTGTGGGTATGTCTATGTGCGCAAACAAGCACAAGGGTATTCGCGCGGCTCTGTGTGGCGACACCTATTCGGCAAAGATGACAAGACAACACAACGATGCAAACGTGCTCTGCATGGGCGCAAGAGTAATTGGTTCTTGCCTGGCACAGGATATTCTCGACGCATTCCTCTCTAATGATTTCGAGGGTGGACGTCACGCTGTAAGAGTCGATATGATGATGGATATCGAAAAGGCGTAAGCTTTTAACATCTACATAACTTTAGTTTAAACAAACAAAAAGGGGCGAGTTTTATTTCGTCCCTTTTTCTTTTTATTACGTTCAGGTAATTACTTCTTGCTTTTAGGTCGAGGTTTTGGCAGGATAATCGCCGCAATTTAATCTCACATTTTGGCAAGGAGCGATATTTTCTCGCCCCTAAAGATACACATTCCGTATTCGCTGGTTGCTTCCCTTGGTAGAGTGGGCACACGGCAGCCGTACTCTGTAAGCCTTGCTATCGGGGTTATGCCATCCAGCGCCCTCTCCTTGACACATAGGTAGTAGTTGCCACTTGTGAGGCGATAGAGGTCACAAACTGCATCACTCTCGCCTACGGCACGCGCCCCCCTAATCAAGTCCTCAATCTCGGCAAAGCAAAACACATTTTCTCTCTCGCCGTATGTAGTAAGCTCTGTTGACTCGTCCACCGCGCGCCGCTCCTTGGCGGTCATTATCGAAAGCTTGGTTATAAAAACATCCGCGCCTGTTTCCGAGGGGTAGAGCTGGACGAGGACTCGCTCGTTGCCTACTGAGAAGGCACACTTTGTATTCGCGAGCGCGAGCAGCTCGCCAATGCTACCACGCAGGCAGGACTCGTCATAATCCGAGCGAGTGGGGTCTATGCCATATTTATCTAACTCTTCCTTTGTAAGCTTTATCTTTAATTTCGCCCTGTTAATCGGTAAGAACTCCATATTCTCTCCTCTCTATATACTAATATTGTAATACATCAGGGGCGAAAATGCTACACAAAGTTTTTGCCATCTTTTCTAATCCTATCCAGAAGAAATATACCCTAACCACTTGAAAAAAAGAGCCTGCTATGGTATAATAACCCTCGGTGAGTTCGAGACCTTCCTCACCAAGGTGCAAAGCACCCAAAAAACAAAACTAAAGGAGAAAACATGAAAAGAAACAACACTTCAAGAAGCATCCTCTTCTTGACAAGGGCGGCGATTATCGCGGCTCTGTACGCGGCACTGACCTATTTGGTGCTCCCTGTTGCCAGCGGAGTCATTCAATTCCGCATTTCCGAGGCACTATGTATTCTGCCGCTATTTCTACCCGAGGCAATACCCGGGCTGTTTGTCGGCTGTATAGTCGCCAACATCTTCCCCTCTCTGTCGGTGCCTGATATGATTTTTGGCAGTCTTGCCACCCTCATAGGTGCTCTGGGAGCATATCTACTTAAGAATCTACCCCTAAAATGGCGCTGGGTGTGTACACTCCCCACCGTGTTTGCAAATGCATTTATTGTCCCACTAATTCTTCGCTATGCCTATGGAAGCCCCGACTCCTACTGGTTTATGTTTTTGACCGTGGGTATCGGCGAGGTGGTATGTGCATCGGTTGGTGGCAGCCTGCTTTACTACACCTTAAGAAAGATACCTATGTTTGCCGGCAAAGACCTGTAATAGATCTTGGTTTTTATCGACTTTTAAGAACAAAATAAATAAAGAGCCTACCCCGCAAGCAAGTTTTGCTGCCGTTTTTTCGGGGTAGGCTCTTTATTTACAGTATGCGTACAAGTGTCAATTTACGCAAAAATTCTCCTTTGTAGGCAGGTGAAAAAAATTAATTCTTTCATTATTGTAAAAAATGCACAAATATAATCAATGATTTGCTATATTCTGACAATAGTTGTAATTTTTTCATATATTTTGTCAATAAAAGGTATTGATTTTTAGTGATTATTATGATAGTATAATATGAGAGAAATATTGAAAGTAATAAAACAGTCAAGGAAGGACGCTTTTATGGCGAGAAAATCAAAGGAGACTTTGTTGCGAGAAAAATTGTCGCAAATCAGCGAATGCCCGTTTGATATCTTCTCCATCCTCGAAGGGAACGAGGAAACGCTCAACCTTATAAAGAAAGCCGAAGGCGACGACATTGTGGCTATCAAGTCTATCATCCGCCCTTTGTACGAAAAGTCAATTGCCGAAAAATCCTATTGTGAGGCGCTATTCTATATGTTAAAGCGCGCTATTGCGCTCGGCGACCTCGAAGCAGCAGAATATACCCTGTACTATGTACAAGCGGTGAATTGTGGTTTTATACTAGGCGGCAGAGCTTATCGCCTTATCGAACAGTTCGCAGATATTGCGACAAAGAAAAGACTCGAGAATGTTATTCTCGAAATCAAGGCCCTCATTCTTATCGACACATCGGTAAAGCACGGAGATTATGGTCGTATCCTTTCGGCTCTTAGCGAACTGCCCAAGAGTAAGTTCCCTGTCGAATGGATTTATATCCTTGCTATGGCGAAAAAGCACGCAAGCAAGGACAACACGGCTACTATCATGGAGATAGCAAAGGACTCGGGCCTCGAGCATTTGCTCACACTCCCCACCGTATCGGGCGAGGATAACGCCCCCGTCGAGCAGATTGATAGAGGGGTCGCTCTTATGGAGCTTGGACTTATCGACAAAAGCCTGAAGAAGCATCGCGACGGAGATTGGCGCGACTTTTGGTTTAGGTGTATGTATGAGTTTGTCGAGAGACACCTCGGCGGCGAAATGATACTTATGGCAGAGTCGGCAATTACCGCATCGGGATGGCGCACATACTACAAGGATCACCCACTACATACACTTGCTTGGTGCTGCCTGTGGCTTGAAAAATGTACAGAGGGCACAGAGGAGTATACAAGGGCATTCGAGCTTAAAAAGGACCTCATAGACAAGTGCCACTTTGCAGGAATATCCACAGAGGAGGTTCTTGGCGAGGGACGAGATAGGATTATGCGCGAGAGTGTATATCTATCCTCCGCCGAGGAAATGTGGAATGCCAAGGACGACAGCTCGCTCGGTGCAAAAATCGAGCACGCACGCAACAGATATTCGGTAAAGCTCGACCTTGCAGGTCACGGCAAGCGCGGAAAAATGCACTTCTGGGAGAGCACAATGTCGCTGCCCATCGAGAAGGATACTGGAAAGCCGCCAAGAATTTCCAAGCTGGAAATCAGAGAGACAAACAACCGTGTTTCTCGTGGTGGTATTACCCTCGAGCACGACAAGATGACAAGCCAGGTTATCTGTTACAGCGAGATTACAGTAGATGAAATCAAGCACCCCTTCGAGATAGATATGATACTCGATATCGCATATATCAGTGCGGTAAAATGCTCGGTTGGTGAAATTAAAATCAAATCACACAGGATAGAATTTGGTTATATCGTTATGGATATACAGGTATTCCTGTACTAAAACAAAGAGAGAACATAGGTTTTTCCGAATGTTCTCTCTTTTTTGTTTGTTTTTTAGTTTAAGTATTGTTTAGCCTTGTGGCTGTGTAATAGCGGGGTAATTTGTATTTTATTTCCCGATATTTCCTTCAATTTATTATCCCTTAAGATATTCGTCAATCGAACGAGCGGCGAGCTTGCCCGCACCCATAGCAGAGATAACAGTAGCGGCGCCTGTCACGGCATCTCCGCCTGCATAGACACCAGGTCGGGTGGTCTCCGCCTTGTCGGTTATGATTATTCCACCACGGGAATTAACCAGAAGCCCCTCGGTGGTATCCTTGATAAGCGGGTTGGGTGAGGTGCCTATAGACATAATTACACAGTCGACAGGAAGTACAAACTCGCTGTCCTCTACGGGTTCGGGTCTGCGTCTGCCGCGCTCGTCGGGAGAGGTAAGTTCCATCTTTATAAGCTTGATACCCGCTACAAAGCCACATTTCTCGTCTCGAGGATTTTCGGGGTTTTCGTAGCCCAAAATCTCCACAGGATTGGAAAGGAGCATCATCTGTACACCCTCCTCTATTGCGTGCTCGACCTCCTCGTGGCGGGCGGGAAGCTCCTCCATAGAGCGGCGATATACGATATATACATTTTTCGCACCGAGTCGAAGAGCAGTTCTCGCGGCATCCATAGCCACATTTCCTCCACCAACTACTGCAACATTCTCGCCACGGAAAATGGGGGTAGCGGAGCCCTTTCTATATGCCTTCATAAGGTTTGAACGAGTGAGAAATTCGTTGGCAGAATAGACACCGTTCAGGCTCTCGCCAGGGATACCCATAAAGTTGGGAAGTCCCGCACCGGATGCGATATATACAGCAAGATAACCCATATCAAAGAGCTCGTCAACCGTCAGCGTCTTGCCAATAACCGTGTTGGTCATTATCTCGACACCGAGGGCAGAAAGGTTGTCGACCTCTTGTTGTACTATGGATTTGGGAAGGCGAAATTCAGGAATGCCGTAAACAAGCACACCGCCAGCGGTATGTAGAGCCTCAAAAACAGTGACAGAATAGCCAAGGCGCGCCAAATCACCGGCACAGGCAAGTCCTGAGGGACCAGAGCCTACCACGGCTACCTTTTTGCCATTTTTCTCGACCTCTATATTTTCCTTGCTTGCATTTTTGTTATGGTAATCGGCAACAAACCTTTCAAGTCTGCCAATACCGACAGGCTCGCCCTTTATTCCCCTGACACACTTTGCTTCACACTGGGTTTCCTGGGGGCAAACTCGTCCACAAACAGCGGGCAAGGAAGAGGACTGGCTTATTATCTCATAAGCACCCTCGGGGTCATTTTCCTTTATTTTTGCAATAAAGTCGGGGATGCGAATGTTTACAGGGCATCCATTTACACAGGGCATATGCTTACAGCCAAGGCACCGGTTTGCCTCGTCAAGTGCCAGCTGGAGTGTGTAGCCTGTGGCAACCTCCTCAAAAGTACCAGCGCGGTAGGAGGGCTCAAGAGTTGGCATTTCGTTTTTCTTATTAGACATATTAGCCATTACTGTCCTCCCCCTTTCTAAAGAGATTGCAAGAGTTGGTATACGCGTGGCGCTCAAAGTCAAGATAGGCGCGGCTTCTACGGATAGCCTCGTCAAAATCTACGGTATATGCGTCAAAATCAGGGCCGTCAACGCAGGCAAATTTTGTAACACGCTCCCCGTCTATGTTAAGGGTAAGTCGACAGCCGCCGCACATACCTGTACCATCTATCATTATGGGGTTCATAGATACGTCGCAAGGGATGCCATAAGGGCGGACGGTTTCGGTGACAAACTTCATCATCACAAGCGGGCCAATAGCAATAACCTTGTCATAAGTGTTTGCTTTAAGCAGTTCGGCAAGGGGCATACAAACATTTCCCTTTTGTCCATAAGAGCCGTCATCGGTGACTAAATGCACCTCGCCAGAGCAATTCTTAAACTCGTCCTCGAGTATCACCAGGTCCTTGTTTCTAAAGCCTATTATCGAGGTCACAGAACAGCCAAGCTCGGCAAAGCGCTGTGCCACAGGGAGTGCGATAGCACAACCAACGCCACCGCCGACAATAAGTACACGGCCAAGACCACTTGTTTCGGTGGGTCGACCGAGAGGGCCAACAAAGTCAGGGATGCTCTCTCCCTCCTCCTTGTATGAAAGTTCAAGTGTGGTAGCGCCAACAACCTGGAAGATAATGCGCACAGTTCCCTTCTCCCTGTCAAAGCCTGCGACTGTTAGGGGTATGCGCTCGCCATCCTCGGACACTCGTAAAATAATAAACTGACCAGCAAGGGCCTTTTTGGCAACGAGGGGGGCATATATATCCATCAAAACCACGGTGGGATTAAGTTGTTTTTTGTAAACTATTGTATACATCTCTTTCTCCTTGCAAAATCTTTCGTGCAAAAACTTAACACGGGTCCAGCCTTTGCACATTTCTGACTATCAAAAAAACTTATTTAATATAATAACATATTATTTAGATATTTTCAAGAGGAAAAAGAGAAAATATAAAAAAGGCAGAATAGAGTTTCCTCTATTCTGCCAAAAATCATTCGGTTAAGGAACGCAGAGCCTCGCCAAAGCGCTGGTAGTGGACTATTTCGCGCTGGCGGAGGAATTTTATAACGTCGTTTACGTCGGGGTCATCCGATAGACGTAAAATATTGTCATAGGTTACTCT
>JAZSMN010000074.1:0-6083 GCA_045535925.1 Eubacteriales bacterium | reverse complement strand
CAAAACCTTTATTCCCCGGTCCGATTCCGGGTGGCGCCTCCAACTTACGCGGATTTAGCTCATTTGGTAGAGCGCGACCTTGCCAAGGTCGAGGTGGCGGGTTCGAGCCCCGTAATCCGCTCCAATAAAAAAGACACTCCTTGCGGGTGTCTTTTTTATTGGAGAATTGTTACGGAGCTGGCACGAAGTTGCCAAAGCCAAAATTCGCAACTCGAAGAGGGCCGAATCTTTTTAATCACGCTCCAAAAGATACTGCAGAGAAATCTGCAGTATTTTTTTATCCATTGCGAAAGGGTGGTATAGACGCTCGCAAGCTCGCTATTCCGTCGCTTCGCTCCTTACATCAGACCTCGGTCTGTATATCATCTCGCCTGTGGCGAGCATATCATCAACCGTAGGTTGTATTTACGGCGGGAGCAAGCCCCCGCCCCACGATTGACAAGCCGACAATTTTATGCTACACCGCCAATTTTATGCTACACCGCCGTTTTTATGCTACACATATACATCATTGACTTCTGTGGTTGATTGTGATACAATTTTCTTAGGTAGCGAGATATGTTATGCCGCTTTTGTTATATTTTCTTGGATATAAAATCTTTTGAATCGAGTTTTGATATTTGCTACAAGCACAAACGGAGGAATACAGATGGAGTATAAAAGCGATTTTGTTATCGAGGACGGCTATTTGTCCAAATATGTTGGCTCGGGAGGGAATGTGGTAATCCCTGACGGGGTGAAGGTGGTCCAAGCCTTTGAAAACTGTGAGAGCATCGTAACCGTTGTTGTTCCCGAGGGGGTGACGGTTATCCATTTCAGATGCTTTTACGGTTGCAAAAATCTAAAAAGCGTCCAATTCCCCAGCACGCTTGAACGAATCGCCGATGATGCCTTTCAAGGTTGTACATCGCTCGAAAGTGTTACTATCCCCGGTGGCGTAAAGATGATAAATGGCAACGCCTTTTATGGTTGCACATCTCTTAAAAAGGTTGTTGTAGAAAATGGTGTTAAAGCACTCGGCTATGGTATGTTTGAGGGCTGCACAAGTCTTGAGTGTGTGGTGCTTCCGGATAGTGTGAAGGGAATCGGCAAACGAGCGTTTTGGGGGTGTGAGAGGCTTTTGTGCATCAATTTGGGCGGTGTAGAGGATATCGACGATGATGCATTTGCACTATGCACAAGCCTCGGCTCCAAAGACGAGTTTGTAATAGCAAACGGGAGGTTGTATGCCTATCACGGCAACGATGAGAATGTCGTTATCCCGAGGGGTGTCAAGGTGATAGGCGGTCACGCCTTTGAAAACCGTAAAAATCTTGTAAGTGTCACCTTCCCAGACGGCCTTGAGGAAATAGGAAATCATGCTTTTTGTGGGTGCGAGAGCCTTAAAAAAGCCAACATTCCCGAGGGCGTATGGATAATCAAAGAGCGAGCCTTTATGGACTGTACTAATCTTGTCGAAATACAGATGCCCGAAAGTATGGATAGGATTAAAACGGGGGCGTTTGAGGGCTGTAAGAGTCTTGAAAGTGTAAAAATTCCAGAGAATGTGTCCGATGTGGGATATGGCGCCTTCTTTGGTTGCGACAGCTTGACAAGCGTCTCGGTACATCCTATGACCGAATGCTACGATGCCTTCCCTGACAATTCAAGCCTCGTGATAACACGGTATAATTTTAGTTAACTTGGGGCTGTGGTAGTCCTGTGCTTTAATGATACCCTTTCCCTATATCACGGATGATATATTGCCTTAGCAATATGATATACGCTTTGCGTATGTAGGAACGGGTATAATTCCATATTTGCACAGCAAGTATGTCATAAAGCTTACCATATCATATCTCAAAGAGCTATATCATTATCATTGACAACATTCTATTTTTGTGATAACATAGTAATATAGTAATGTATAAGACTTTAAAATTTTAACTAAGGAGGTCACTATGGGTTATTCATCAAGAAATCGTGCGTTTCCATCTTTTTTAGTTTCTCTACTCCTGCTCCTTGTGTCGGGCGGCATAGTCTACCTGTTGGCGGTTTTACCTGGTGAAGAGGGGTTCTTGGCGTGGTTTACCGCTTTTGGAGAGTTTATATGCAAGTATGACGTCATACTTATCGGAATTTTGGTGGTTGTAAATGTGGTGGAGCTTGGCGATATGATTATCTTTGCCAAGCGTGATGAGTACATAGACAGGCACTTCGAGTATATTCATAGCAAAAATCTTAGTATGCTACTCTTCTTCAAGCACTACTTCTCCAGTCTTACCTGCCGTGGTCCCCTGATTTTCGCAGTCGAGGAGCAGGGCTCTGCTATCCCGAGAATTATTATTACCCTCGTGTCGTCTGTTGTGAAATTTGTCTTTTGGATAATTTCGCTCTCGGCAACGGTGGGTATGATTTTGTACCCCGCTGTGTATGATTTCTCCTTGGCAGAGGGCGCGGATTATTCCTTTACTACGATGGTTTTGCTCCTCTTCTTAAACTGTGCAGTCTTTGTCTATGCGCTGTATAGAATTCTCCCCCTGCACGAGGTGAGAGAGTACACCACCATAACCTACTACACCGACGGCTCCTCTACCAAGTCCCGTGGCTCCAGCTCTAACATTATAGCCATACTCATATTGTCGGGTATTCTCTACCTGTTCTACACCGGATATTACGGAATACAGTTAAGCCACAAGATTTGCAGAACTATCGAAACCTTCCGCTTTGGCAATTACATAGACGGCTCTTATTCGGATATAAGTATTATGGACTACTATGACCAATAGATAGTCGCCTATGGCGTTTTGCCCCTTTTCTAAACAAAAGCGCGGTCTTATTTAAGACCGCGTTTTTCATATTCGGGTTTTCTATATCCCTCTCGGTAAATCAAATATCCTCTTCCTTGTGGATAATAGAGTCAATGTATCCCTCCATAAGGCGCTCCAGGTTGCGAGCGAGGAAGCCACCCTCCAAGAGGTAGACGCCGTCGAGGGGCTTGCCCGACTCCATATCGTGCTCCCACACTCCACCGACCTCACTGGGCTCGGACACCGTGAAAGGCTCGGGGATAAAGCAAAGAATGTTCATCACACCCTCTCCCACCGTGTTGTCAAGCCCTATTTTCACCTTGCGACCGAAAGACAACTTGCCGTCCTCGAAGCGGGAAAACATCCACTTACCCATGACCCGTGCGTTATTAACGTCATACATATGCACAGCCTTGCCCTTTATATATCCTGGAAAGAACTTTATGCGATAGGTGACCGACTTAAATTCAAGCTCCAAGTCATACCCCTCGGTGGGCAAAAACACCGACAGGGTGGGAATACCGAGGGCGCGAAATTTTGCCCCCGACTCCTTTGCCGCTTGCGAAAGTGTTTTGATAAACTTCATCCGTCCGTGTACACAGGCGAGGCGTCTTACAAGCCAAAAGGCAAAGACCGCAATCAAGGTCCACAAAAGGAGCTGCCAGCCGAGGAAATAGATTATGTTATAAAGCGATACAAACATAGAGACTAACAGGTCAACAAAGTTTGCTACAAAGCCTATAATACCTTCCATAGAGGGCTCCCTTCTTCTTTATGTAGAGGTTTGCTAATTATTTAGTCAAGAATGCCTTAACAGTGGGGCTGCCGTCCACAAAACTAAACATCTTGTCGTTAAGTCTGCCAAACATACCTATTGTCACACCATTCACACAGGCAATAGCCAAGGTGCCGATATTTACACCATTAAACACACCAAAGCCGAAGAACAGGAAGGACATAGCCACCGCCAACATAAGACTGCATATATCGTAGATAATCTTTACCTTTACAAAGCCTGCGCCCGTCAATTCGGTCATCTCCAGGACAAAAATCTCAAAGGCCTCCTGGGGCACATAGGTCCTGAACAGGAAGGCAAGACCCCAAGAAGAAATCAAAATGCCCACCACAAAGAAGACTATGCGAACGACAAGTCCCTCGCAGGGAAGCATTTGTGCGAGCCAAACCGCACCGTCAAGGGTAAAGCCATACAAAATAGCCGTACCGAAGGAAAACAGGTAGGACAGCTTTGCCCTGCGCCCAATAACAATAAGGACAAGAAGCAACACCGCCTCAAAGGTGTAGCACGCCATACCAAAGCTGAAAAACGGCAGGAACTGGGACACCTTTAGGTGCAGAATGTAGGCGGGGGCAATTACCATAGACATGCCAAACTCTGCCCTCTCCAAAATCGCCGTACCAAAGGCCAAGAGCAACAACCCCACAATGTAGGCGAGCTCTGTGTAAAACTTTTTCTTCATAAATCTCCCATACCGCTATTTGTTACAGAAACAGCGAAAGATAAACATCCCGTTTATTTTACAATAAATGCCCGGTTGTGTCAATAGATTTTACAAACAATGTGGTTTCGTGGGTATTTTAGACCATAAAAGTTTTGAGATTTGTATACCCATAAATAAAAAAATCCAACCCTTGCGAGTTGGATTCTTTGGAGGCGTCACCCAGATTTGAACTGGGGGATAGAGGTGTTGCAGACCTTTGCCTTACCACTTGGCTATGACGCCGTATTTAGAATGCTATAACATTATAACAAAGCAAAACAGTTTTGTCAAGGGGAAATTGAAATATTTTTGACATATCGGTTAAATATACATTCTTTAGGTTTTTAGAGGGTCAAATGCGACCTTGCGTTTATTTGCATTCTGACATTTATATATGATATGCTATTAAAAACGATAATATTACTTTTGATTGTTACCATAAGAGTATTGAAAAATGCGGGAATGTATGGTAAAATTTAATTAAAAAGGGGGTGAAAGGATGAAAGCATCTTTTTACAAAAAATTGCAAGAAGATTTTATTATAATTCGGTCCTTGCATTATCAGGATTCATTTGATCAAGAGAGATACGATTTAACGGTTTCATCTATTAGAGATGCAAGAAAAAAGATTGTTGCACACTCCCCTCTTGCCGAAAGAAAGGTTTTGCTTTACTGTATTGATACCCTGTTTGAAATCTTGAACGAGGGCGATAATAACAAAATTTTTGATTTTGCTGATGCTATTCATAATATTCCTGAAATATATATGCAAAAGCGAAACCTTTATTCTTTTAGAGAAGAGCTGACCGCTTTTCAAAAGAAATATGGCAAACATTATTTCGCTTTCATATACGAGATTAAGCCTCTTTTCACCAAGAGAGCACCAAAAAATAAATGGGAGTATTTTTTTGCAGCTTCGGATGAAGATTTTAAAAGATTACATCCCATCGGCTACAAGTTCCTTCTATTTATCGGCATTACGGCTTTTTTATTACCTTTTGTCATATATTCGATATATATTTTACTTATTAATCCTTCTATGCCAAAAGATGTTCCACTCTTGTCGAGCGATTTTATCGCCTTGATACTTGGATTTATTGGAACTTTTACCGTAGGCATAGGGCTGTTCAACATTGTTGCGGCTTGGATACATCAGTATCTGGGACATATGTTAACCGTGGTATGCTTGTTAGGCGGTACGGCAATCACTTTGTTTTCAATGTATTTGATATATGCATAGCATCTTTCTTTTCAAAATCCCCCAAAGAAGCAAGCAAACCGAAACATATTACGCAACCTTTACTCCAGCGCAACTTTTTTCCTTATTGTAACCAAACATTAATTGTCCCTTTGGCTTGTTGACTTTTGAGGTGAAAGGAGTTATAATTTTATCAGGCCAGAGATTTTCGCTTTAAGGTGTGCAAAACTCGGTCGGTTCATTTTTATTTTTACTTTTGGAGGTTACAATGTTAGAAAAGAAAATTCCCAAGACACTCGACGACTGTTACAAGATGAACGGTCTTGTAAAAAGCCTGTATAATGTCGCCGATATAATCAAGATGGTTGGCAAGGTTTTAATGATTATTATCGGTGTATTAACCGTGTTATCATTCTTTGTGCTTATTTGCACAAGCTCCTACCTTATAGGTGTCGCCTTTGTAGTCTTGCTTGCTGGCGCGATAGCTATTGGCTCTGTTTTTATTTCTGCATATCTGTTGTCCATCGGATTCCAGGCTTTAGCGAGCATAGTTTTGCACACAAGAATAAGCGCAAATGTGGCACTCTATACCGCAAA
>JAZSMN010000034.1:0-9618 GCA_045535925.1 Eubacteriales bacterium | reverse complement strand
TGCGATGGGCATAGGAGTACGAACACCAGCAACAACGTCCTCGCCCTGTGCGTTGGTGAGGAACTCACCCATGAGCTTCTTCTCGCCGGTAGCGGGGTCACGGGTGAATGCTACGCCGGTACCACAGTCATCGCCCATGTTACCGAATGCCATTGCCTGTACGTTTACCGCAGTACCCCAAGAGTAGGGGATATCGTTGTCACGTCTGTAAATGTTTGCTCTGGGGTTGTCCCAAGAACGGAATACTGCCTTAACAGCGCCAAGGAGCTGCTCCTTAGGATCGGAGGGGAAGTCCTGACCAATCTTGGACTTGTACTCTGCCTTGAACTGGGTAGCGAGTTCCTTGAGGTCCTCTGCGGTAAGTTCAACGTCGAGGGTAACACCCTTCTCTTCCTTCATCTTGTCGATGAGCTGCTCGAAATACTTCTTTCCGACTTCCATAACAACGTCGGAATACATCTGGATAAATCTTCTGTAACAGTCGTAAGCCCATCTGGGGTTGCCAGACTTCTTAGCCATAACCTCTACAACTTCCTCGTTAAGACCGAGGTTAAGAATGGTGTCCATCATACCGGGCATCGTTGCGCGAGCGCCGGAACGAACGGAAACAAGAAGGGGATTTTCAAGGTCGCCAAACTTCTTGCCGGTGATCTCCTCCATCTTAGTGATGTGCTCCATGATCTGCTCCATGATATCATCGCCGATCTTCTTGCCGTCATCGTAGTAACGGGTGCAAGCCTCGGTAGTGATAGTGAAGCCCTGGGGAACGGGGAGACCGATGTGTGTCATCTCTGCGAGGTTAGCGCCCTTACCACCAAGCAGGTTGCGCATGTCTTTGTTACCTTCAGAGAAGAGATACACGTACTTTGTGCTCATTTTGTTTTCCTCCAATTTTAATATATTTTAAAAACTTTTTAAGTGGCTGTGCTTGTCCATAGGTCAAAAATAGCCAAAATTTACATAGGCGTACCACACAGCACCAATAATTATAACATATCATATTGCAAATTTCCATAGAAAACAATAAAAAAAATATTTTTATTTGTATTTTACAAAAACTTTATATATATTTATAATGTATAGTGAAATGTGTATAAGCAAACGCGGGAAAACGCAAGTTTTTCCTGCCGTACTACACAACAAAAAAGGACGACCGATTTGGTCGTCCTCTGTAATTACTTGGTTATAAACCAGTAGAATATGAAGCCGAGGATAAGGAAGGGAGAAGCCATAAGGAAGATAAGAATACCGGTAGTAACCTTATCCCAGATGTTCTTCCACTTCTTGTTTCTTGCATCCAGAGCCTCGTATTTTGCCGCCAAGGATTCGCCTTCCATAGTGGGAGGGGGGAGTTCCTCGGGCTGTGCCTCTACCTCAGCGGTAGCATCTGTGCACTCGCACTCTATGTTTTCTATCTCGACTGCCTCAACCACTTCGGTCGCGCCCTCGGTAATAACTTCGTTATTATTCTCGCTCATATGATTAGCCTCCGTACAAAGGTTCAAATTTTAACAACTACATTTTACCATAACAGGACTAACAAGTCAAGTAATTTATTGATTTTACTTCAAATAAATGATATATCCCTTGACACATCCTGCCTTTCGGTGGTAAAATACACTTGTAAAAGAGCATTTGAAGGCGAGGGACGAGCATGGGCGAAAACTACAGCGAGGTATCGGCGGCATTTTCCGAAAACATCGAGATAGAGCGGAAATTTATAATAGTGATGCCCGAAAACAGCGTGCTTTCACAGTATGAACACAGCGAGATAATCCAAACCTATCTTTGCTCGGCCCCCAGGGTCACACATAGGGTGCGCTCTCGCACTTTTGCTGACAAAACCATATACACAGAGACCAAGAAAATTCGCATAGACAAAATCTCTTGTGTGGAGGATGAGAGGGAGATAACTTTGGAAGAGTATAGCCGACTTCTCCTTCTTGCCGACAAAGCGGCCACCCCTATCAAAAAACAGCGGTATATCATCCCATTCGAGGGCCGAACCTTCGAGGTAGATATATACGATGGGTGGAAAAAGACCTGCATTATGGAGGTAGAGCTCCCCACCCGTGATGAAGAGGTAGAGTTCCCCCCATTCATAAAAATAGTCCGTGAGGTAACTGGAGAAAAGGCATATTCCAACGCGTCTATGTCGGCCCACTTCCCACCCGAACTTTCGATAGAATAAACAAAAACAACACAAATATTAGACAAAAAAATATATCGAAGGAGGGGTGCAAATGGTAAGATTGATTTTAGATAAGTATTTGAAAAAGTGCGAAATTTCTCGATACGAATTAGCCAAGCGAACAGACATTAAGTTTCAAACAATAGATCGTTATTACAAGAATCGTGTTGTCCGTTATGATAGTTACATTTTAGACCGTATATGCACGGCTTTGGGGTGCTCCCTCTGTGACATTATCGAGTATGTTAAGGATGAAGAAGAGTCACTTGTTTGATTGTATGCTTTAAAAAAATCGCCCAGAAATGGGCGATTTTTATTTATGATACCTTTTTCCGTGGATAATGGTAAAGGAGCGATACATAGCCTCCATAACCACCACCTTCATCAACTGGTGGGGGAATGTAAGCTTCGAGAAGGATAGCCTATGGTCACATGCTTCTTTAACCTTTTTACATAGACCGTGGGAAGAGCCAATGACAAGAGTCAAGCGACCGCAGGAGTCTATCGCATCCTGCAAAAGTCCTGCCAGCTCCTCGGAGGTGCGTTGCTTACCCTCCACACACAGGGCTACTGTGACCGAGCCCTTGGGTATGCTTGCAAGTATCTTTTCGCCCTCTTTTAAGAGTGCGCGTTCTATCTCGGAGCGGTCATCCTCGTTAGAAATCTTTTCTTCCTTCAGTTCTATCTCCTCGACCTTTGCGTATTGAGATAGCCTCTTTTTGTACTCTGCGACAGCCTCGCGTAGATATCCCTCTTTAAGCGAGCCGACTGTAAGAACCGTTATAGTTGCCATTAC
Organism: Eubacteriales bacterium; assembly: GCA_045535925.1. Lineage (GTDB taxonomy): Bacteria > Bacillota > Clostridia > Oscillospirales > CAG-272 > UBA1740. Next base: position 6,631 of record JAZSMN010000034.1, on the reverse strand, counting down.
TTCACCCTCACAAGCTTTGTAAGTCCCTCGGCCAGTGCCGAGAGCAGTGCGTCAACATCCTCTTTTGTGTTAGTGGGGCAGAAGGATATGCGTATAGAGTGGTCTGCCTCATCGGTCGAGTGACCGTAGGCAACAAGGGCAGAGGATGAGTGGTGCGAGTTTGATGAACAAGCCGAGCCGCTGGAAACATATATGCCAAGCGAGGAGAGGAAATGAAGCATTGTTTCGCTCTTAATATTAGGGAGAGTGATATTCAAAATGTGGGGCGCGTGCAAAGTGGGGAGAGTAGGGCGGATTTCTGCAAACTCTTCTTCGCTCCCGAGCCTGTCTACAAGATATGCCCTTAATTCTTCCATTTTCTTTATGTCCTCTGCCAGCGACAAATTTGCGAGTCTTGCCGCCACACCAAAGGCGCAAATCCCGGGCACATTTTCGGTACCCGAGCGCAGACCGTCCTCCTGTCCACCACCGAGGGTTAGCGGGGAAAGCCCCTTGCTTTTTAACACCGATTTGCCGACACACAGAGCACCCACCCCCTTGGGGCCGCCAATCTTGTGGGATGATATGGTTATCATATCCGCCATAAGGACGGAGAAGCGGAAGGGTATCTTCATATACCCCTGGGTAGCATCCACGTGCAGAAGGGCCTCGGGGCAGCTTGTTTTCATCATTTTTGCGACACGGGGTATGGGATATACCGCTCCCGTCTCGTTGTTTACCATCATCATTGTGACAAGTATTACGTCGCCTGTGAGCTCGCGCTCTAATATGTCAAAATCAATCTCGCCACCCCTTGTGGGAATGTAAACTATATTGTACCCCATAGTGCGAAGCCTCTCGAGGGGTTCTCTGACCGACGCGTGTTCGCCATCTGTGGTGATTATCTTCGACCCGTGTCGAAATCTTTCCTTTGAGAGGGCTCGTCCAATGATAGCAAGGTTGTTCGCCTCGCTTCCCGAAGATGTAAATATAAGTTGACATTCCTTGGCGTCCATCGTCGCCAAGATCTCCGTCCTTGCTTTGTTCAGCGCCTTCTCTGCCTCAAGACCCATAAGGTGCAGGGAAGAGGGGTTGCCATACAGCGAGGTGGATATGTCGATATACTCCTTTAGTGCCTCGTCCTTTATCCTGGTTGTAGCACTATTGTCAAGATAGATATTCCTCATTAGAATATGACCTTCTCGATTATTTTCTTTGCCTCGGCGAGATGCTCGTTATAGAGAGCCTCATCCGCCGAATAGGTGAACATATAGTCCTTACCGCTTGTGCGAATATAGACCTGATATATGTGCATTTCTCTGCCGTTATATGTGTAGGTGTACTCAAAGCTGCAGCGCAGAGTGTTGCCCACCTCGCTTGCCTTGTCATCCATATGGATAAGGTTATATGTGCTAACCGTCTTGCCGTTTTCGTCTATGACTGTGTCGGCCATAGCCTTAAGCTCGCCTTCCCTTATCTCCCAGTATTTCTCAAGTCCGAGGTTCATTGTAACCTGACTGATATTTACATGGGTGCCGTCATCTCTTGTGGCACTTACAATTGCCGAGGAGGTGCCTGGGGTGTACGCCTTGGGCACATACATGTCAAAGCCGCAGAGGGTTCTATCCGAGATGAGTATGTAGCCGTCGTTGTCGGTTGTATATTCGGGCGCCTGAGTGCTCCCCGGCTTCTTTTCTACAAATTTTATACTCTCCATTATACCCTCGACCTTACCTAGATAGGTGGTATAATAGGTGTCCTCTCCCTCGGTTACATAGAAGGGGATATAGGTGTATGTAAGAATAAAGAAGCGGTCCTCGAAGGTTGCAAACACCTGCATAGCTCTGATTTGCACGTCCTGATAAACATAGTTAAAGACATATCTATATGCCGCTGTCGCATTTCCAAGATTGCACTTTTCACCATTTGTAGTGACGGTGATTTCTGCGGGCATCTTTGCCTTTTCGCTCTCAAAGTATTCGGCTATGCTACCCTCGGGCATTGGTGCCTCAACAAAGCTTACGCTGGTGTTGTTGATAGAGGACACATACACGACGTTATACATTCCGTCGCTCGCCACCGTCCACTCGGTAGGAGCATAGAAGTAGTAGCCGATGTCCTCGCCACCCCTAACAAGCTTCATTCCCTCGGGCACTTCGCTCGTAGTATTTGTATTTGTGCCGCCACAGGATGCAAGTGTTACGAGCACCCCGACCAGCATCAAAATAGTAACAAATAAACTTAACGTTTTTTTCATATTCAACTTCCTTTATTTATATCTTCCTTTTATTCTTTATCAAAATATTCTTTTACAAGCTGGCAAAAAGCATTTCCTCTCGCCTCGAAGTCACAAAACTCGCCATAGCTTGCACACCCGGGGCTTAACAGTATCGCCTCGCCCATCCTTGCGCGCTCTAAAAGATATACAACCGCATCTCCAAAATTGGGAAAATACTCGTGGGGTATCAGTCTTAAAGCCTCGTCGTTATCAATGAGAGCTAAAAATTCATCCCGCATCTCTCCATAAACCGCGATAGCCTTTGCGTAACGGCACAGCGGCTCTACAAGAGGCCCTAAAGAAAGCCCCTTGCCCTGACCACCGAGAAGGATATTTACCTCTCTTTTTAGTGAGTTTAGTGTGGCAACGGTTCTCGCAGGCGAGGTATCAATCGAGGAGTCAAAGCAGTCTATCCCGCCACCCGTGTAACAAAGTTGGCACCTGTGCGACAGACCCTTAAATCTTGACAGAGCCGACAAAACCGCCTCTTTTTTCGCATAGCCAAGTGTTAGTGCCACCGAGCCAAGCGCGTTCTTTATGGCATACTCGCTCTTAAGGGCCAATGTGTCCACAGGGGCAAGAGGCTCGCCGTCGATGGTTATATATCCGTCCTTTATATAGACATAGTGCTCTGCCGCAAATCGCGACTTTAGCATATTCGCATCCTCTTTCGCCGAGTATACTGCGAACAGCTCGCGGCCCTTCATATAGCTCGACAAAATCTCATCATCCGCTGTCAGGACCACCTCGCGCGCATTTTCGATTAGGTTAAGCTTCGCTTTTATGTAACTTTCAAAACTTCCGTGCCAGTTCAGGTGATTTTCGCTGATATTGGTTATCAGACACCGCTCCACATCTGGCTTTATGTATTCAAGGTTAAAACTTGATAGCTCGCATACATACCCATATCGTTGATCTTGCTCGGGTATAGAGTAGGGGACACCTATGTTGCCAATAGTAAAGACCTTTGGAAAAGCGCCCTCAAGCATCATAGCCGACAGGGTGACTGTGCTACTTTTTCCGTCTGAGCCACTCACCGCAAACCTGGTGCCAACCCTCTGGAGGAAGAAAATGTCGCACTCCGAGGTGACAATTGTCCCGTTTTCTTTAGCTCTTATAAGGTGGGGCGCATCACGTCTGACCGAGGGCGAGAGTATTAGCAGATCCTCATATACATCCTTGGCATCCTCGCCAAGGAACACGGGTACTCCCTCGATAGGCGAGGTGCACCATTCGTCCGACCGAATCGAAACCAAGCACCCCTCGACTTTTACAAGTCTACCAAGGAGAGCGGTATTCCCCTTGCCAAGGCCGTACAGCCCGACCTTGATAGGTCTTTTTCTCTCATTTACTAACGTCCTTACAAAATCGAGAGCCGTCATCCTACTCCTTTGGGTGGACATATATCCCCACTATAATATTATAAATATTTTTTTACTTTTTTCAATCCCAAATTACAAATTAGAAAAATAAAACTACAAAATTTCTTGCAAAAGGGCGCAAAAATGTGATATCATACACTTGACACTATATCCTATGAGTGGAGAAGAAAAATGGTTAACGACAAAAATCTTAAGATAATAACTCTTACTATAAACCCCGCGATAGACGTTCACATCCGCCTTGATGGGCTTGCCGTAGGCTCGGATAACCTCGGGGTGGTAGAGCGCCGTGACAGAGGCGGCAAAGGGGTAAATGTCAGCCGAGCCCTTCTTTCACTCGGTATAGAGAGCCTCACTCTTGTGGCGGTAGGCAAGGAAAACGGCGAGGACTTTGTTTCTGGCTTAAAGTCTGAGGGACTTGCCGTCGAATATTGCCTTGTGGAAGGTGCTGTAAGAGAAAACCTGAACATTCACACAAAAAACGGGGATACGGTTATAGCAACCGCGGGCCCTGTTCTTAAAGAAAGCGACATAGCAGATATATTGGGCAAGCTTTTTGCCGAGCTCGACTCCCCCGCCATAGTGGTCTTTTCCGGCAGAATTGCAGAGGGCACGGATAAGGAGTCGGTAATAAATATGCTCCTCGCCGCCAAGGAAAAGGGTGCGATGCTTATCCTTGACTCCAAGAGCCTGACAGCGTATGACATCTCTCGTCTATCTCCACTTATGATAAAGCCTAATATCGAGGAAGCCGAAGCCCTCCTTGGCAAGAAAATCGATAACCCCATAGAATCAGCAAAGGAGCTTGCCACCCTTGGGGCAGAGTATGTGCTTCTCACTATGGGTAGCGATGGACTTGTGCTCTCAGATGACAAAACATCGGTGTCCGTCCCCTCAATACCTGTCGAGGTAAAGAGTACAGTAGGCGCAGGAGACAGCACAGTTGCCTCGTTTATACACTCCTATATCTTTGTCCTTTCTCTTTTTGATGCCGCAAGACACGCAGCCTGTGTTTCTGCCGCCACTTGTATGACCGAAGGCACCTTACCCCCACATCCGTGTGAAATTAACAGACTTTTTGAGCAAACAAAAAGCACCTCTCAAGAGTAGAGAGATGCAAACAAATGTTTACATTTGACTGAACCTATAAGCCGGGTTCTGTTCGCTTTCGCGTAGCAATCATCTATCTTCACTATATGTCACCATATAGTTCAAGCCTTGCGGCTCTGCCACCATCGACCTTGGGCGGGCAGCCCACCGCATAGCGGAGTCAAAGGTGTTGCATCGGATAGGGTTTACAGCGGATCTATGTTACCATAGAAACTGGTGAGCTCTTACCTCGCCTTTCCATCCTTACCACTTGCGTGGCGGTCTATTTCTGTTGCACTTTCCCGGAGGTCACCCTCGGCGGATGTTATCCGTTATCCTGCCCTGTGATGCCCGGACTTTCCTCGCGATAATACCTTTCGGCAACATATCGCGCGATTGCTCGGCTCAGTCTTACGTATTATACTACTTATTTTGCTATTTGTCAAGTCAAGGCTCTTTTTTGTGTTTTATCCCGCGCTTTTGTTGAATAAATATAAAAATTCACTATGTCTTGGTAATATTTACACTTAACCTAACAAATTTGATAAAATTTAATCAATCCTATTGTATATTGAAAATATTTGTGTTATAATATCGGTTGGTATGGAGGAAACTCCACTAAAACTGATAAAAAAATTAAAAAATAAATTTTTGGAGGATTTTCAAAATGGCAAATGTAAAAGTTGCGATTAACGGCTTTGGCCGTATCGGTCGTCTTGCATTCAGACAGATGTTTGGTGCAGAGGGTTACGAGATCGTTGCAATCAACGACCTTACCAGCCCCAAGATGCTCGCTCACCTTCTTAAGTATGATACCGCACAGGGCAGATATGCTCTTGCTGATACCGTATCTGCTACCGATGACAGCATCACTGTAAATGGCCAGACCATCAAGATCTATGCAGAGAAGGACGCTGCAAACTGCCCTTGGGGCGAGCTTGGCGTAGACGTTGTACTTGAGTGCACCGGTTTCTACTGCTCTACCGAGAAGTCCATGGCTCACATCAACGCTGGCGCAAAGAAGGTTGTTATCTCTGCTCCCGCAGGCAAGGACCTCAAGACCATCGTATTTGGTGTTAACAATGACATTCTTACCGCAGAGGACAAGATTATCTCCGCTGCTTCCTGCACCACCAACTGCCTTGCTCCTATGGCAAAGGCTCTTAACGACTATGCTCCTATCCAGTCCGGTATCATGACCACTGTTCACGCATACACCGGTGACCAGATGATCCTTGACGGCCCCCACAGAAAGGGTGACCTTCGCCGTGCTCGTGCAGGCGCACAGAACATCGTTCCCAACTCCACCGGTGCTGCAAAGGCTATTGGTCTTGTAATTCCCGAGCTCGACGGCAAGCTTATTGGCTCTGCACAGAGAGTTCCTACCTGCACTGGTTCTACCACCATTCTTGTTGCAGTAGTTAAGGGCAAGGACATCACCAAGGAAGGCATCAACGCTGCTATGCAGGCTGCTTCTTCCGCATCCTTCGGCTACAACACCGACGAGATCGTTTCTTCCGACGTTATCGGTATCTCCTACGGTTCTCTCTTCGATGCTACCCAGACCATGGTTGCAAAGATCGACGACGAGACCTACCAGGTACAGGTTGTTGCTTGGTACGACAACGAGAACTCCTACACCAGCCAGATGGTTCGTACTATTAAGTACTTCGCAGAACTCGGCTAATATAGGGCTTTCAAATTTTGGTATAACCAAAAGAGGACTCTACGGAGTCCTCTTTTTATCTCCGTTTTCCCCCGCTCGCCGTAGATACCTACGCCATCGGGGAGAAGAACAAAGATTTCTCCTCAAAATTTGAGGAGCCCCGCCCGACAATACCCCCTAATATAGGGCTTTCAAATTTTGGTATAACCAAAAGAGGACTCTACGGAGTCCTCTTTT
>JAZSMN010000055.1:0-2825 GCA_045535925.1 Eubacteriales bacterium | reverse complement strand
GCGATAGCAAGCCTTGTATAATATTTTGTACCCTTTTTTCTGCGTTCTTTTTGTTCTTCCGTAAGGTCCAATCTACTTATAAAATGTTCCCTTGTAGGGTAAATAACCAATGCCTTTATCCAAAAGGCGCTCACCGAGTTTATAAAAACCAATCTTGAAATATACCTGACCGAGAACCAAAACGCGGCAACCACCATAATCAACACCGTTCTTGCCAACAAGCGCTCTCGCGAGGATGCCGAGAAAAGCAAGGCTACCATCAAGACCAAGATTATGGGCAAGATGGACGTATCCAACTCGGTAGAAAAGTTTATCCCCTGTGGCTCCAAGGACCCCTCTGTAAGAGAGGTTTATATAGTAGAGGGTGATTCGGCCGCGACCTCCTGCCGTGTAGCGAGAAATGCTGAATTTCAGGCGGTCATGCCTGTAAGAGGTAAGACCATCAACTGTATGAAGAGCTCCTATGATAAGATATTCGCCTCGGATATTATAATCGACCTGCTTAAGGTTATAGGCTGTGGTGTGGAGATACAGGGCAAAAAGCAGTCGAGCATCACCACCTTTGACTACAATCAGTTAAAGTGGAACAAGATTATAATATGTACCGATGCCGACGAAGACGGCTTCCAGATAAGGACGCTGCTTTTGACTATGTTTTATAGGCTCCTGCCCACTCTTATCGAAAAGGGCAAGATATTTATAGCAGAGTCGCCCTTGTTTGAGATTACCTGTGGCTCGGACACCTATTTTGCCTACTCCGAGAGAGAGAAGAACGAGATTCTCGAAAAGCTGGGTGACAAGAAATACACCATCCAGCGCTCCAAGGGTCTTGGCGAAAACGAGCCCGAAATGATGGCGCTTACCACCATGAACCCTGCCACCCGTCGACTTATTGCGGTAACTCCCACCGACGCTGCCGAAACGGCAAAAATGTTTGATGTGCTTCTTGGTGATGCCATAGCAGAGCGAAAGAGGTATATCACCGAAAACGGTCATCTCTTTATTGCCGATGCCGACGTTTAACCAGTATACTTTATTTGTTTATATTTGAAAGGATTTCCCAATGATCGAACTTAAAAAATCTGCAAAATTCGCGGGCATTGAAGGCCCCCTTGTAACAATTATAATGGACGGTGTAGGCATCGCTCCCGACAATGGCGGAAACGCTGTTGCCAAGGCATATACACCTACTCTTGACCGCCTTATGGCAGAGTATCCTACTGTTAATATTCGCGCTCACGGTACCGCGGTTGGTCTTCCCAGCGACGATGATATGGGCAACTCAGAGGTAGGACACAACGTGCTTGGTTGCGGTCAGGTATTTGCACAGGGTGCAAAGCTTGTTTCCCAGTCTATCGAGAGCGGAAAGATATTCGCCAGCGAAACCTGGCAGACTCTCACAGAGGGTGTAAAGAATAACAACTCCACTCTCCACTTCCTCGGTCTTTTCTCGGACGGAAATGTTCACTCTCATATCGACCACCTCAAGGCTCTTATCGAGAACGCAAAGAAGACCGGTGTAGAAAGGGTTCGCATCCATATTCTTCTTGACGGCCGTGACGTTGGTGCTACCAGTGCGCTTGACTATGTGCTTCCCTTTGAGGAGTATATCGCGGCACTTCGCTCTGACAGCTTTGATATCGCTATCGCCTCCGGTGCCGGTAGAATGGTAGCAACTATGGACAGATATGACTCCAACTGGGGTATGGTTGAGATTGGCTGGCAGGCTCACGTGCTTGGCGAGGGCAGACAGTTCGCATCCGCAGAGGAGGCTATCACCACATATAGAGAAGAGTATAAGGCAATCGACCAGGACCTTCCTGCCTTCGTTATTGCAAAGGACGGCGAGCCTGTTGGTACTATCAACGATGGCGACAGCGTCGTATTCTTCAACTTCCGTGGCGACAGAGCTATCGAGATTTCCAAGGCGTTTGAGTCGGGCGCGGACTTTGACAAGTTTGACAGAAAGCGCGTTCCCTCTGTTCTCTATGCTGGTATGCTCGAGTATGACGGCGACCTTCACATTCCCTCCCGTTATCTTGTAAATCCCCCCGAGATTAGCAACACTATGACCGAATACCTCGTAAGCGCTGGCATTCCCGAGCTTGCTATCTCTGAGACTGTTAAGTACGGACATTGCACCTACTTCTACAACGGCAACAAGTCAGGCAAGTTCTCTGAGGAGCTTGAAACCTATATCGAGATTCCCTCCGACCTTATCCCCCTTGACCAGAGACCTTGGATGAAGTGTGCAGAGATCACCGACAAGCTTATCGAGTGCCTTTACAGTGGCGAGTACAAGTACCTTCGTGTAAACTATCCTAACGGCGATATGGTCGGTCATACCGGCTCCTTTGCCGCAACTGTATGCTCTATGGAGGCGCTTGATATCCAGATTGCGAGAATACTCAAGGTTGTTGATGAGCTTCGTGGTGTGGCTATTATCACCGCAGACCACGGAAATGCTGACGAAATGTATGAGATAGACAAGAAGTCTGGCGCACCCAAGGCGGGTAAGGACGGTTCCTTCAAGGCAAAGACCAGTCATACCTTAAACAAGGTGCCCTGTGTCTTCTACGACAATTTCTACCGTGATTCCTACACCGTCAAGGAAGACGACGGCAGCTTTGGTCTGTCCAATTTGGCCGCCACCGTTGTCAACCTCCTCGGCTACAAGGCTCCCGCTATGTGGGATCCCTCTATGGTCGAGATCTGATTCCCATACGGGGCTTTGCACCCGCAAAGCCCCCTTATTCCACTCCTCGGAGGTAATCCATGGCCGATCTTCATTCCCCCGAACGCCATGAAAGTCGGATCGTAGCCAT
>JAZSMN010000198.1:0-5522 GCA_045535925.1 Eubacteriales bacterium | reverse complement strand
ATTGCTCACCGACGTTGGTAGCGTTTTCGAGGTTATCGTAGCATTCCTTCCCGTTGCTCTCGTTGTATTTGCAGAACATATTGCAGACCACAAGAATCTCTCTTCCATAATAGACAAAGACCTTATCAAGGATCCAGGTCTTGAAAAGACTCTGCTCGGTGACGGTGTAGGCTCTATCGCCGGTACTGTTTTTGGCGTTTGCCCCAACACCACCTACGGTGAGTCGGTTGGTTGCGTTGCTATCACCAGAAACGCATCGGTTGCTACAATTACCACCACCGCTATTATGTGTATCATTCTTTCCTTCTTAAGTCCCATTATGGCACTGCTCCAGACCATTCCCTCTTGCGTAATGGGTGGCGTTTGCCTCACTCTTTACGGCTTTATCGCTGTTTCCGGTCTTAAGATGTTCAAGCACCTCGACCTTGGTGACAACAAGAACCTCTTTGTTGTTTCTGCTATACTTATCTCGGGTATCGGCGGTCTTACCATTCAAATTCCCTATGCTATTGCAGAAAACGGCCTTATCACCAACTCTATCACCATTACCTCTATCGCAACCGCACTTATCGTTGGTATTCTCACCAACTTCATTCTCACTAAGATTGAAAATAGCAAGCTCTGTGTAGAGCCCGAGGAAACTACTGAGGAAACTACCGAGGAAACTACTGAAGAAGTGACAGAAGAGGTTCCCGTAGCGGAGGAAGTATAATGAAGAACTACGATAACGTAGTGATTTTTGATCACCCACTTATCAGACACAAAATTGCCATACTTCGTGACGAAAAAACGAGCATGAAGGAGTTCCGTGAACTTATTGAGGAAATAACCACCCTGATGACCTACGAGTCGCTCAAGGAGGACGTCCCCACCACCGAGATTACGGTAAAAACGCCTCTTGAAACCTGTACTCAACAGGTTGTGTCGGACAACTCTATTGCCATAGTTCCCATTCTTCGTGCGGGACTTGGTATGGTAAACGGCATTCACGTACTCTTCCCCTCTGCGAGGGTTGGACACATTGGTATGTATAGGGACGAGGAAACACTCGAGCCCTGCGAATACTACTGCAAACTGCCCGAGGGCATTGAGGACAAGTTGGTATTGCTCGTCGATCCTATGCTCGCAACCGGTGGCTCTGCCTGTGATGCTATCAACCTTCTTAAAAAGCGTGGATGCAAGCATATCAAATTTATGGCTATCATCGGCGCACCCGAGGGTGTAAGCAAGGTTGCAGAGGCTCATCCTGACGTTAACATTTATGTTTCTACTTTGGACAGATGCCTTAACGAAAACGGATATATCCTCCCCGGCCTTGGCGATGCGGGCGACCGTCTGTTTGGCACTAAATAATAGCATTTATTTTTCCTATTAAGAGAGAATCAATCGGTAAATGCCGAGAGGTTCTCTCTTTTTTATATTCACTTTATTATCACTCTTTCCTCTTTTTATGTTGACTTTTCCTCTCAGTGGTGATAAAATATCTTTCGTACAAAAGACTTGGAGACTCTTATGGAAGCATTTGTTTTTGCTCTGGGGGCGGTTCTACCCATCATACTAATGGTGGCCCTCGGCTTTTTGCTTAAGGCCCTTGGAATACTGCCTATGAGTATAGTAAAGCCACTTAACAAGCTGGTTTTTCGCGTATTACTGCCCACTCTACTCTTCCTTAATATATATAAAATATCCAACTTTGGCGAGATATCCTTCGGCTACATAATATACATGGCGGTCGCCGTGCTTGTTATCTTCGCTATATCGATACCACTGTCAGGTGTTTTGACAAAACAAAGGCGCCGCCGCGCTGTGCTTATACAGTCGGCATTTAGATCTAACTGTGCCCTTATCGGTTTGCCCCTATCGGTCTTGCTCGTGGGCGAGTCGGGAGCTTCCGCCTGCTCGTTGCTTTCTGCGGCATCTATCCCACTATTTAATATCCTTGCGGTGATATCGCTATCGCTCTTTGACCCAGAGGGCAAGCGCCCGACCGTCGGCAATGTTCTAATTGGAATTGTGAAAAACCCCTTGATAATAGGTGTGGTGCTCGGTCTCTGTGCTCTTGGTATCAGGAGCGCTTTTTCCAGCTTTGATGTTTCATTCCGACTTGCAGATATTGAGCCTATTTACTCGGTTATCACCGACCTTTCTAAGTGTGCTACCCCTGTCGCCCTGTTGGCTCTCGGGGCACAGTTTGAGTTCTCGAGTGTGAAGAATATGAAGCTCGAGATTATTAGCGGCACGCTTATGCGTACGTTTATATTCCCCCTTATTTGCCTTGCTGTGGCATATTTCTTCATCCCAGGGCTTCTGCCCATGCACTATGCGGCATTTATCGGTGTGTTTGCGACCCCTCTGGCGGTGTCTGCGGTGCCTATGGCACAGGAAATGGGCTCGGACGAGGAGCTGGCTGGACAGGTGGTTATCTGGTCTACCGTGGCATCTGCCTTTGGTATTTTCCTCTTTAGTTTCATATTAAAGATTTTAGGCGTGCTTGGATAGAAAAAGAAGAATAGACTTCGGTCTATTCTTCTTTTTTACTCTTTGTTTATAAAGTTATATCATCGCTTATTTTACTATACCCTGAAATAGCGATAGGCTCTGCCCTCTTTTTCCCGCCTTAAAATGCCGAGAGAGAGGAGAAGGCGCAGACAGTAATAGCTGTATCGCGACCTTGACCTAATACTCTTTTTATACTCATCGGCGGTAAAGCCGTCGGGAAGGTCCTCGGGGAGGAATATCAGGTAATCTTCCTTTTTGGAGAGGGTGATTTGGTCGAGGAGGTCTATCGGCATCATCTCGATTTTGCTCGCCTTTATCCTCCCGCTTTTACCCCTGCCGTCGAGGTAACGATATTCGTCGCACTTGACAAAGGGCAAGACCACGCGGAGCCCTCTCGAAAGAAGAAACTGGGATATCGCAAACAGCTCGCGTCCTGTGTCATAGATAGAATGATAGGAAAAGTATCTGCCACCCTCACTAATTTCACCGCTGTCGGTGTCTATCCATTTTATCCGTTTTTTTGCCACTATGGGGTGGACTATATCCACTGAATACTCGCCAAGGTACCGAGCAAGCTTTGGAACAAGATGGGAAAAGGATGCCCTCTGTATCTCATAGATGTGACCGTCGCGACAGATATCTGCCACCTTGCCGAGCACCTCAACCTCGTGGTAGGTGCTGTCAGGCTCGAGGTAGGCCTTTAACACCCTGTGCAGGGTCTTTTCCGAAAGGCCTCCAACTCCCTCTTTTGACTCGAGGGCGGATTTGCTAAATATAGCCCCGACAAAGCGCTCTCTTAAAGCAAGAAAATCACTCAACGAAGCAAAGGCCTCCAGCCTCAAGTCCGCCACTAACAAGTGCCTTTATAGTAGCGTCTATCTCCTTGTAGGAGTCGTTCTTGTGTACAACGAGCACGGCTTTTTTCGACAAGGTGGAATATGCCGAAATGTCATATACCCTCTCGCGGTTTGGAAGGTCTACAATAACAATATCATATCCGTCCTTGGCACTCTCGATAAGCGAGGCAAGTGCCATACCGTCAATACGAGAGTTTATCCACGCGCCTCGAGGTGGCTCGGCATAGCTAACAAGCCCCTCGTTTGCTATAATGTTGAGGCTGTCAGAGTCCTCGCTCTCTTCATTTTGGGTGTAAAGATTGGTGACAAAGAGAGTCTTCTTGCCAAGTCGAGAAAATGCATGGGCAACTCCCATAGATATATAACTTCCGCTGCACTCGGTGGAGGTGGGAAGTATGGTGACTACCTTATCCTCTTCGATATTTATCGCATTACGCAAGACGGTAAAGGCGTCCGAGTCGAAGGGATAGTCATCCACCTCGTTGTCGGCAGAAGTAGGCTTTTTCATAGGCACCTCGGCAAGAATAGGCAGGTCATAGCGCTCGGCGAGCTTATCAACCGCATACACCTTTGTCGAGAAGAAGGAGAGAGCAAAGAACAGGCAGTACGCAAGGACAAATCCTATTATTGCAAATATCAGCCCCTTTTTGATAACCGAGGGAGAGGAAACCGTGATATCATCGAGGGTCTGGACCTGGTCGATGATTGTTATGTACTTGCCGTTTGCACTACCGATGGTCTCGCCGTTTACCTCAACGATGACCTCCTCCATAGTGCTCTGTATAGCCTGGGTAGCCTCGAATGCGACATTAGGGTTGCTCGATACAACATACACGCTAAATACAAGAGAGTCAACGTCGCTCTTGTACGCGTATATCATATTCTTTAGGATGCTTACCGCACCATCCTCGGTCGTGTTCCATTTTACAGCAAGTTCACCATTTTGAACCGCTCTACGAACAAGGAAATCCTTGCTTGCAAGCTCCATATAGTTGCTCGCCATCTGCGCTGCACCCATAGTGTTGGACTGGTTGACATTGCCCACAGAGGACGAAGAGTTTGAATTTACCCAGAAGGATGCTGTTCCTGTATATGTAGTAATATCGGTCAGGGCCGAGTAGGTCACTCCCACGGCTCCAAAGAGAAGAGTTATCGCCAAAATCAGTATCCAAAATCGACGAAGCACTTCAAATAGAGCTGCAAGATCAAATTCTTTTTCTTTATTTGTCATTTCTTTATTCTCCATCCCTCTTATATCATTCTTCAAAAAGCGAATCCTTTTCACCACTTAACACCGCAAAGGCAACACGGGCGGCAGAGTCCTGCATATTTACCCTTAACTCCACTAGCCTTAAGGCGCGGACAAGCTTGTTTGCCATCTTCATTGTCCTGACAAGTGTCTCGCCATCCTTGCGAGGCAGGTACATTTGGGTAATAAGGTCGGTGGTTATCCTATCAGGGGTGACTAATGATGCCGAGTTCTTCTCGCCGCGGCGCACAAAAGCAATAGCACGAAGCGGTACAATCTCGTTGGTACCATAGTTTTCCTTGCCCTGCCAGGGGGTGCCACAGGCATATGGCACACCATCAAAGAAGCGAATTATCGGCTTGTCCCCGTTCAGGTAATGCACCCGCTCTCCAAAATTCTTTAGCCACAGGCGGGTGTGGGTGGTCTTGCCCACTCCGCTTTTTGCAGTAAAGACATAGGCCACACCGTCCATATTAAGCACAGCACCGTGGAAGACAAAGGCGTCATAGTACGGGAGTCTTTCGGCTATCTTCCTGTAAACCACTATGGACTCAAGATAACCGGGAGAAAACTCTACGTCGAGCACGTTTCGCTCTTTTTCTATCTCCTCGTCCTCTGCCCTAACCGTAAATTCAGGCTCGGCATCGGTGAGATAGCCCGAGGCAAAGTGCTCGATATACTTATACTTGTTGTCAATGCCGATATTCAACTCGGCAATACGGATAGTTATCATTTCAACTCCAATTAAAGCTTGTCAATATATGCGGCAAGGAAGCTGTCGTTACCCTCGCCGATAGTGATAATCATAAACTGCTCGAGGCTTCCGTCATATATAACCGTGGTAATCGCGTCACAGTTATAAAACGCATCATCACGAATAGCGCGGAGCGAGAGCGGAATTTGAATGCGGACAAGAG
>JAZSMN010000263.1:0-2545 GCA_045535925.1 Eubacteriales bacterium | reverse complement strand
ATCCGACTTATTGGTGGCAAGGGTATCATCACCATTGACGGTGAAGTATACGAGATGAACCCCAGAGACGGTATCTATGTCGGTATGGGACACAAGGGGCTCTCATTCAAGAGTGTAGACCCCGAAAAACCTGCAAAGTTCTATATGACCTCTTGCCCCGCCCACACCGCTTATCCTATCGTTAAGATAGACATCACCAAGGCGCGCAAGGTGCCTTGCGGAAGTGCTGAGGATTGCAACAAGAGAGTTATCAACCAGTACATACACCCCGAGGTTATAAAGTCCTGTCAGTTGGCTATGGGCCTTACCGAGCTTGCGGTTGGCTCCAACTGGAACACTATGCCTTGCCACACCCACGACAGACGAATGGAGGTTTACCTCTACCTTGATATGGACCAGAACGATGCTGTCTTCCATATGATGGGCGTGCCCAAGGAGACAAGACACATCATTATGCACAACGAGGAAGCGGTTATCTCTCCCTCTTGGTCTATCCACTCTGGCGTTGGTACAAGAAACTACTCCTTCATCTGGGCTATGTGCGGTGAGAACCAGGAGTTCACCGATATGGACCATATCGAGACTAAGGAGCTTCGTTAATTTAACACGGGTACGCATTATGCCCCCAAAAATCAGTCCAAAAGCCTATGATAGGCATAAATATAATAAAACACAAAGGAGAAAATAAATGGCAGCAAACTTTAATCTTGAGGGCAAGATCGCTCTCGTAACAGGCGCATCCTACGGTATCGGCTACGCAATTGCAAAGGGCCTTGCTGAAGCAGGTGCAAAAATCGTTTTCAATGATATCAAGCAGGAATTTGTAGATAAGGGCCTTGCGTCCTACAAGGCGGATGGCATCGATGCCACCGGTTATGTTTGTGACGTTACCGACGAGGATGCAGTTATGGCTATGGTTGCCGACATCGAGAAGAACATCGGTGTTATCGACATTCTTGTAAACAACGCGGGCATTATCAAGAGAATTCCTATGGTTGAAATGAAGGCATCCGAGTTCAGACAGGTTGTCGACGTTGACCTTAACGCTCCCTTCATCGTTTCCAAGGCTGTTATCCCCTCTATGATTAAGAAGGGCGCAGGCAAGATTATAAACATCTGCTCTATGATGAGCGAGTTCGGCCGTGAGACCGTATCCGCTTACGCCAGCGCAAAGGGTGGCCTTAAGATGCTTACCAGAAACATTGCATCCGAGTACGGACAGTACAACATCCAGTGCAACGGTATCGGCCCTGGTTACATCTCCACTCCCCAGACCGCACCCCTTCGTGAGAGACAGCCCGACGGTAGCCGTCATCCCTTCGATGAGTTCATCGTTACCACCAAGACTCCCGCAGGCAGATGGGGCGATCCCGAGGACCTCGTAGGCCCTGCAGTATTCCTTTCCTCCACTGCATCCGACTTCGTAAACGGCCAGATCCTCTACGTTGACGGCGGTATCCAGGCATACTTCGGCAAGTTCCCCGGTTAATAGACTTTATACAGCTTGTAGGCAAAGCATTTACAAAGGACGGTGGAGTTTAAAATCTCAACCCCACATTTGCTAAACCAACAAGCAAACCCAAAATCCTCAAAGGGTTAATAACCACTAACCAATAATAAACTAATAAACATTAACCAGCAATGAACCACCCCCGAGCGACCATTCGCTCGGGGGTGGTTCATATATCAAGGTTCGATTGAACACTATCCGAATTGTAAGGAAAATCCATTATAAATGAAGATCCTTTACAAGTAACAAATAGACGCTTTCTTATTTTTAGCAAAGCGTGAATAAGTTCGTATTTTTCGAGACACATTATAGCATATTCCGAACAAGAAGGAATGCACATACAACGTCTTCTTGTTTCTTCCTTCGCATAGTGCTGATAGCATTCAACCACCTTTATGAATAAGAATCGAAGATAAAATTCCGAAAAAAGCAATAGAGTTATAATAGTTGAAATTATTCGTAATACCAAATCATTTATTTGTGATAAAATAAAGCACAAAGAAACGGTTATAATTAAATATAAAATCATCCAAATTGTAACGTATAGAGCATTTGTCTTAGGGCGGGGAAGCGGTCTCGTTCTTTGATAATTCTCCATACGTAATTGCTTTTCGTATTCTTTTTTTTCTTTTAAGTAATCAGCGTAATTCAACTTATTACCCTTGTTAAGTTGCTATATATTTAACTTTATCTTTTATCCGAAAAAGAAATACATCCAGCTTTTTTGGGTATTTCGTATGTGGGATCTATTTTTTGGATTTTTTCAGCATATTCTTCAACTGTTTTTCCACTATAATTATAAGCATACCACTTCTGCTGCAAGGTAATCGCTTCCTTCCAAGCTGCAACCGCGAGATTCATAGCTTCGGCATTGTTGGAGAAGAGTTTCGCTATTGTATCACCAAGATTATAAAGGCTTACTACACCAACCACACAAGAAGATGTAATATCAGACGTGGGTAAAACACGCTGTCTTTCGGAGCCGGTACCAACGGTTAAGTTGTTCATATAGCGATTTAGTGCCCAAGTCATTGG
>JAZSMN010000071.1:0-4596 GCA_045535925.1 Eubacteriales bacterium | reverse complement strand
ATATGTTTTATTGTTACAAGAGGGGCGGTTAAAAGGGGATAGTATTTTGTGGCGAAAAGATAGGGGGGGAATATAATGACATAAGAGATAACTATGGCGACGAATTGTGGACGCAGAAAAGTGTGGGGACAGGAGGGCGGGCAGACAAGGGGAAGCCGAGTTCATAGACAGGCTTGAAAGAGAAACGGTATAGGTGCGTGAGCATTTTTAAAGATAAAGGGACGGCATAAAAAGAGGAATATATAAGAATATGGAAGAGCGAGTAGAACAAAAGAGCATAGGACAAAAGCCGAGCCTTCTTGGGCTAAACGAGATTGATGTGGGGAGAGAGGCCGTGGTAGATTCGCTGTGCTTTGTCGACAGGGATAAGGTGCGGTTGGTGGAACTGGGATTTTACCCGGGTGCTGTGGTAAAGGTGCTACATGAGAGTGTAAACCGCGACCCGCGTGCATACCTCTCGCTTGGTGCTGTGGTTGCGATTAGACAAAGGGATGCTAAAAGGATAAAAGTACGATTACTCGAGGAGTAGGTATGAGCGAGCAAAAAGAGGTGCGAGTGGCACTTGTCGGCAATCCCAATGTGGGCAAAAGTAGTATTTTCAACCTTTTGACAGGGTTAAATCAGCATACGGGAAACTGGGCGGGCAAGACGGTGGAGCTTGCCGAGGGCGAATATAGGTTTGGTGGAAATAAATACAGGCTTATAGACCTGCCGGGCACCTATTCGCTTCTTGCCCATTCCGACGAGGAACGGGTAAGTGTAGACAGCATTTTGGAGGAGAGTGCCGATGTTGTAGTTGTGCTGGTAGATGCCACCTGCCTTGCTCGTGGAATGGGGCTATGTTTGTCGGTGATGGCGGTGGCGAAAAGGGTGGTGCTCTCTGTCAACCTTATTGATGAAGCCGAGAGACGAGGAATAGAGATAGACCGAGAGGGGCTTATGTCCTCTCTCGGGGTGGAGGTAGTGCTAACCTCGTCGAGGCGCCCCGAGTCGATTAGCGAGCTTTGTGCGGCAATAGAGCGTACCGCTTTTGGAAAGGGTCAGGGGCGTGTTAAAAAAGAGCTCTTGCCCATACTCCGCGAGTGTAAACAAATGTTGACAAGCGGCGAGGGCGATGATGCGCTTTCACAGAGGGTTATGGAGCTTGCTGGCAGGATTTCAGAAAATGTGACAAAGGGCAGGGTGGAGCGTCGGATAGGACTTTTTGACTCGCTCACCATAGGCAAGTATTTTGCCTATCCTGTTATGCTTTTAGCCTTGCTTTTTATAGTTTGGTTGACCGTGTGCTTTGCCTCATATCCGTCTATGTGCCTGTCCTCGCTCTTTGATTTTATTGGTGGCATTCTTCACTCTTCGCTTGAAGGTTTGGGTGCATCGAGCACCCTTGTGTCCTTTGTGGTCGACGGGGTGTATACCATCCTTGCCGAGGTTGTGGCGGTGATGCTGCCACCTATGGCGATATTTTTCCCGCTGTTTACTCTTCTTGAGGATGTGGGGCTGTTGCCGAGGTTTGCCTACAATCTTGATCGCCCTTTGTCGGCGGTTGGGGCATCGGGCAAGCAGGCGCTTTGCATGTGCATGTGTCTTGGATGCAATGCCGCGGGGGCTGTCGGGTGTCGAATAATAGACTCGCACAAGGAGAGGAATATAGCGCTTTTAACCTCGCCGCTAATCCCCTGTAACGGCAAATTTCCGACTATAATACTTTTAAGTGGGCTCTTGTTTGCCCGTGGTATGGGGTCAACGCTTGCCTCTGCTTTGGCTCTCTCTGTCGCTATCTTGCTCGGCTTTGGTGCGAGTTTCCTCTCAAGCCTTCTGCTCTCAAAGCTTTTGAGGGGCGAGTCGGCATTTTTCTCGCTTGAGCTGCCGCCTTTTCGCTCGCCCGACCTTGGTCGAATTTTGCTTCGCTCCTTTGTAGACCGAACTCTGTCGGTCCTGTGGCGCGCGGTGGTTGTGGCAATTCCTGCGGGAGCTGTGCTCTGGCTGCTTCTCTATATCCCTTTGGGCGGCGGTAGCATCTTTGCCTCTATTTGTAGCCTTCTTGACCCTGTCGGCAGATTTCTCGGTCTTGATGGTGTCCTACTTACAGCTTTCGTTTTAGGTCTGCCGGCAAACGAGATAGTTATTCCCATAGCCCTGGTGGGCTACCTTGGTGTGGGTGTGGGCGAGGCGCTTGCCATAGGGGATATTGGCACAGTTTTGCTCGGAGCGGGATGGACTCCCTGTACCGTCCTTTGTTGCCTCTTCTTCGCCCTATTCCATTGGCCCTGTTCGACTACTCTAATCACCATTTATCGTGAGAGCCGCTCGCTAAAAGCTGTGCTTTTGTCCTTTTGTTTGCCCACCTTTATAGGTGTTGCATTGTGCCTCATTACAAGGCTTTTGTTTGCCGTTTTCGCCCTTTAAGTGGAAGGCTTTTGCCCTTTGAGTGTAAGGTTTTTGCCCTTTAAGGAGGTTTTCCGTCCTTTAATTTAGAGGGGTTCTGCCATTAAAAGGTGGGGTTCACCCTTTAAGTGTGGGGGTGTTTTCTTCCATACTGTTTTGCGCGCCATTATGACGCCCTTTGATAGTTTTTTGCTCGCTTTTTGATACTTTTTGACGGCATATTTCCATAACTTGTAGCGAATGCCTTATATAACATATTTATAAAATAATACCCTCTTGACAAAAACAGTTTGGTATGCTAAAATCTTTACAAAGACGATGACGGAGAGGAATTTGTCCTGACAAATGCAGAGAGTTGCCCGATGGTGCGAGGGCGATATTGTTGTGGCTATATTCTATGGCTCCCGAGTTGGTCGTTCGATATGTAGGGCGACACGCGTGAGTGCGTTATAGCTTGTGGCTTTGGCCGAAAGTGGCATCTTTTGATGCAAGTTGAGTGGTACCGCGGTTGATTATGTCACCCGTCTCAATCTATGGGATGGGTGGCTTTTTGTTTTTTTAGAAAAGTCTATAATGGAGGGAATAAAAATGTACGAAAACAACGAGAGAAAGGTCAGTATAGAAACCACCTGTGTGCAGGGGGGATATTCGCCCGCATCAGGCGAGCCAAGACAGATACCAATTATACAGTCCACTACCTTTAAGTATTCTACCAGCGAGGATATGGGCAAGCTCTTTGACCTTGAGGCGTCTGGATATTTCTACTCCCGTCTGCAAAACCCTACCTGTGATACTGTTGCCGCGCGCATCTGTGCCCTGGAGGGCGGAAGCGCCGCAATGCTCACCTCTTCGGGCCAGGCGGCAAACTTCTTTGCCATATTCAATATTGCCTCGGCGGGTGACCATGTCGTATCCTCTTCGGCTATATATGGCGGCTCGTACAACCTGTTTGCTGTTACAATGAAGAGAATGGGCATAGACTTTACCTTTGTTTCTCCCGACGCGACTGTTGAGGAAATCGAGGCGGCATTCCGTCCCGAAACCAAGGCGGTCTTTGGCGAAACCATAGCTAACCCGGCTCTTAATGTCCTTGATATAGAGAGATTCGCATCTGTCGCCCACGCCCACGGTGTTCCGCTTATTGTGGATAACACCTTCGCCACTCCTATAAACTGTCGCCCCTTTGAGTGGGGTGCCGATATTGTAACCCACTCGACCACCAAGTATATGGATGGTCACGGCTCGGCTGTTGGTGGCTGTATTGTAGATTCGGGTAAGTTTGACTGGCGCAAGTCCGCCGACAAATTTCCTGGTCTTTGCACCCCCGACGAGAGCTACCACGGTGTGACATATGTGGAGAGATTTGGTATAGAGGGCGCATTTATAACCAAGGCTACCGCCCAGCTTATGCGTGACTTTGGCTGCACCCAGTCTCCCCAGAGCGCCTTCCTTCTCGGTCTTGGCCTTGAGAGTCTGCACGTAAGAATGGAGCGCCACTGCGAAAACGCGTTGGCTGTTGCTCGCTTCCTTGAGAGCCACCCCAATGTCACTTGGGTAAGATACCCCGGGCTTGAGAGCGACAAGTACCACAGCCTTGCCAAGAAATATATGCCAAAGGGCACCTGTGGTGTTATTAGCTTCGGCATTAAGGGTGGTCGCCCTGCCGCAGAGATATTTATGAAAAATCTAAAGCTTGGCGCTATCGAAACCCACGTTGCCGATGCGCGTACCTGTTGCTTGCACCCCGCTTCCGCTACTCACAGACAGATGAATGACGAGGAGCTTAGGGCGGCTGGAGTAGGCGCCGACCTTATACGCTATTCCTGTGGAATAGAAAACAAGGATGACCTTATTGCCGACCTCCGCTCGGCTCTTGAGAGCATCGACTGATTAGGAGAAAAATATGTCGATAAAGATATCTAACGAATTGCCCGCCGTAAAGGTGCTTGAAAACGAGAATATTTTCGTTATGACCGAAACTCGAGCCATTTCCCAGGATATCCGACCGCTTAAAATCTTGATACTCAACCTTATGCCGACCAAGATAGATACCGAAACCCAGCTTTCCCGTCTTCTCGGCAACACCCCCCTTCAGGTGGAGATAGAGCTTATACACACCTCTACCCACAAGTCCAAGAACACCTCCGAGGAGCATCTTCTCTCCTTCTACAAGGAGTTCGCGGATATTCGAAGTCGGATCGTAGCCATGTC
>JAZSMN010000011.1:0-7573 GCA_045535925.1 Eubacteriales bacterium | reverse complement strand
AGGCTGTTTTGACAGGGCCTGAAACACGCACAACCTCCCCCGTCCGTATTTTGCGTGGCGAGAGCGGCGAGGCTATTGGTTTTTCTGGCATCTATCCCGCAGGAGAGGGAGCAGGCTACGCGGGTGGAATAATATCCTCTGCCACCGACGGAATAAGGATAGCAGAAAAACTTATTTATAAATACTCCTAAACACATTATATTAATATGCAAAGAAAACCATCGCTTCAAGTGGTGGTTTTAAAAGGCTACAAAAAACACCCTAAAGGCTCCTTTAGGGTGTTAAATTTATATCAAGTTTTACTTTGGGCGCTTCTTGTACTCCAAAGGCGTCATACCTGTTGCTCGCTTAAATATACGGGAAAATCCGCTAATCTCAAAGCCCACCTTTTCCGCCGCTATTGCAACGCTACATTCACCGCCGTCAAGCAGGGCACAGGCCTTTTTGATGCGCAACTCGTTGAGATACGCGTGGGGCGACATACCTGTATGCTCCTTAAACAAAACGGTGAAATAACTTCTCTCAAGTCCCACCGAGCGCGCTATATCGCTGACAGTCAGGCGAGAGTGGTACATAGTTTCCATAATACCCACCGCCTTTTTGATAATTTCACTCGAGTCGCTGTGTGTAATACCTTCAAGCAGAGCGCCGAGAATACCATATATACATTTTGTGCGTAGCATATCCGCGCCAAGATCGGTCCTGCCACGAAGTGATAAAAGTGCTTCTATCTCCGCGAGAATTCCGCCAAAGGCAGAGGCGGGCACGAAGGGGGACTCCGAGGTTATTCCCACACGGCTGATAGCCCTCTTGACGGCCAGTCCGTCTATTCCGCAGGACACACCCTCACGGGGCTTTACACGGTCGGCTGTGTGTATCACGGTATCACCGGGCAACAAAATGTAGCAATCGCCCTCTTTTACAGGAAATTCGCGACCGTTTATAATAACCGAGCCAAGTCCACTTGTACAACATTCGACCAAATATATATCTCTTATAGCCGGTCCAAAGGTCGAGCCTGGCTTTAACATAGTGTCGTATTCACAGTAATATAGACTCGGTTCTTCCCGTCTTTGTTCAATATAATTGTGGTAGAACATAAAACCTCCCAACAAAATGTCGAAAAAATCTAACAAATGACAATTGATATACCAACAAACAGATGATAAAATTATAATGTAGGCAAATTCTGCTACTATTATAACACAAAAACGAAAGGAATTAAAGAGATGAGCGAAAAAAAGTTGAATATTTGCGTAATCGGCCTTAGCAAGATGGGCGATTTGCATATGCAGGGTGTTATTAACAAGGGTGCCAACCTCTATGCTGTTTGCGATACCGCAGAGGATAGAGTAAAGGCTGCAATGGAAAAGTACAATGTTAAGA
Source organism: Eubacteriales bacterium (assembly GCA_045535925.1). Taxonomy (GTDB): domain Bacteria; phylum Bacillota; class Clostridia; order Oscillospirales; family CAG-272; genus UBA1740. The sequence continues at coordinate 6,187 of JAZSMN010000011.1, read as the reverse complement.
TCGGTGTTACCGACTATCGTGAGCTTGTAAACGATCCCGAGATCGATGCAGCAGTTATCGTTACCCCCGACTACTATCACCTTGATATGACCCGTGACTTCCTTCGTGCAGGTAAGGACGTTCTTTGCGAGAAGCCCATGGCTCTTACCGTTGAAGAGTGCCAGGAGATGATCAAGGTAGAGCGTGAAACCGGCAAGAAGCTTATGATTGGTCAGGTTTGCCGTTGCACTCCCGCTTTCGTTATGGCAAAAGAAATGATCGACTCCGGTGCTATCGGTGACCTCTACTTCGTAGAGAGCGAGTACGCACACGATTACGGTGTATCCAGAGGATATGATGACTGGCGTGTTGACCCCAGACGTGAGGGCTTCATCGGTGGTGGATGCCACGCAGTTGACCTTCTTCGTTGGATCGCAGGTAACCCCACTACCGTTAGTGCATACTCCAACCACAAGTGCCTTACCGACTGGCCTGTAAACGACTGTACCGTAGCTATTTACCAGTTCCCTAACGACGTTGTAGGTAAGGTATTCGTTTCCATCGGTTGTAAGAGAGACTACACCATGCGTTCCGCATTCTACGGAACCAAGGGTACTATCATTTGCGACAACACCTCTCCCACAATCACCCTCTTCCAGGTAAATGAGAATGGTCACGGTTACACCGATCCCCAGACTCTTCCCGTAGAGGTTAACAACCACAACATTGACGCAGAGATCAGCGTATTCGTTGAGGCTCTTCAGAACGGCACCGAGATGCCCGTTTCCTCTATCGAGGGTGCATCTACCGTTGTTGTTTGCTGCGCTACCGTTGAGGCTGCAAAAGAGAAGAAGCAGATCGACATCGAGTACTTCGCATAATTATTATTCTTTACATAAAAAATGGATAAGAGCTTCGGCTCTTATCCATTTTTCTTTTATTTTAACTTTTGTGCTTTTATTTTCCCAAGCATTCCTTCTACACTACCCTCTATGGGGTAGGATATCTCGCTTGTAGAACTAATAGCAAACCGTCTTTTTACAAGGTCGATATACATACTGCTCTCTCCGTCCTCGCCCATAAAGTATAGTTCAAATTCCTCGGGGGAGAGTAGCTCTTTTACACCGAGCTGCGAAAGCGCCAGGTTGTCAAAGCTCACACTCGCAAAGTGCGAGAGCAACCGTGGCAAAACAGCTTTAAGCCACTCTATTCTTCTCTCTACATTTTCCGAGTAGTAGTCCGTGCCTCGTCCTCTTTTCTTGTAACCGAGCAAGAGCACACGTCTATCCTTCAGGCGATTTATTAGTGGCGGTGTTACAAGGCCGGCTATCAGGTGAGCCACAGCACCCGGGCGAAGCAAAAAGTCCACAGTCTCCCTCTCTGCCGTATATATCGACACACCCACACCGTGTACGAGGCCTTTATCCATAAGAAGACAAACCTGCCCCATATCCTTTAGCAGGTGGCGCTCGTTTACCGTTATATTACATACAACTCCCCTTGCCTTCATCCTTTCGAGAAAGGGCACAAGTCCGGGATGCGAAAGCGGATTGCCACCACCAATGGCAAGCTCGGTACCCGCTGTCAAATTGTCAAGAAACTCCGCCTCAAGTATTGCGTGCTCGCCCCCCTTGGTAGAGTTTTCGTGACACATAGGGCATAGAAGGTCACAGCAGTTGGTTATTTTCAGGTCTATACTGTCGGGAAACAGGGAGCAAAAGACATCATCCTCGCTCTCTTTTATCTTCGTTCCGTCGTCATAGATAGAGACCGTGTAGTTTCCGTTTTTATAGGTCGAAAGAAGATTTCTCATTTTTAGTAAATCTCGCCACTGACAATCAGTTCGAGTCCGCACCAGTATTCTTTGAGAACGAATTTGTATTCAGAGGAGAGAAATTCTTTCGCCTTTTTTCGATAGTCCTCCTCTGTATAGAGGTGATATAGCTCAAGACTTGTAACAATACCCGAATATCCCTCAAAAGGACAGGTGCAGTCGCAAAGCACATCGTCGTCAAAGAAATTGGAGCAATGGCATTTACCCTCATAGGAGAAATCGGACTCATAAATCCTCTTTTCGAGCTCACTATCGTTGATATTTTCCTTTGCCATATATTCCTCCTTTACTGCAAGGAGAAATTTCTCGCACAAATCCCTGTCACTCATCACGGGAACATCGCCCTCAGGATACATCTCGGCAAGAACCTCATCCATATCCTCTTCGAAATATACAGGTACTCGAGAGGCGTTTTCGCACAGGCCTATAAGGAACATCATCTTGGCAAAGGCCGAGTGCAATTCGTAGCTCGACTCCTTGTCGGCACCTTCTTTCTCCTTTCTTACAAAGGAAACGGTATGCGTCGACGAACTGTTTGTCTCAAAAACACCCTCTCGAATAACTCTTTTCATCTCTAACTCCTATTTTGTGTTATGGATATTAGAAAGCCCATTCTCCATTTTCAAAAATCTTTACCTCGCGACCATCTCTTGTGGTTGCAGTAATAGCGGTGTCAAAGCTTCCTATCATAAAGTCCTCGTGAACTACCGAGTCGTTGATACCCTTTGCGTGTCTTTCTTCCTCGGTCATGTTCTCGTATCCTACCAGTAGGTTTGTAAAGCCACGGCCCAGCGCCAGGTGACAAGCAGCATTTTCGTCAAAGAGAGTGTTGTAGAAGACCAGACCACTCTCACGGATAGGGGATGAGTAGGGCACAAGCGCCACCTCGCCGAGATAACCCGCATTGTCGTCCATCTTGATAAGCTCGCGAAGGGTTTCTTCATTCTTCTCTGCGCCACAATCTACAACCTTACCACCCTCAAACTTCATCCAGAAGTTCTCGATAAGGCTACCGTTGCAGGCAAGAGGACGAGAGGAGTAAACAATACCCTCTGCCTTGCCCTTCATAGGCGAGGTAAATACCTCCTCGGAGGGGATATTGGGGTTGAAGTAAATACCAGAGCCCTCTGCGTTTTCACCGCCGCCCGCAAAAATACCCTCGGGTATAAGACCTATACGAATATCGGTACCGTTAGAGGAGGAGATATGCAGCTCATCAATTCCAAGAGAGTTGAGGTATTCGCATCTTTTTGCAAGATTTTCGTTGTGTCTATCCCAAGCAGCAAGGGGGTCGTCGTCAACTCTTGAGGTCAACAGAATTGCCTCCCACAGCTTTTCGATAGCCACGCTTGCGCGCTCACCGGGAAAAATCTTCTTTGCCCATTCCCTGCCGGGGACTGCCGCTATACACCACTGATACTTGTTTTCCATTTTTGCTCTTATGGGCTTGATGGTCTTGCTCCTCTGTGCCATAGCCTTTGCGTATTTCTGTTGGTCGATACCGTCAAGAGCGTCGGGGTCCTCGGACATAAGATAAATCTTGCAGGGTATAATCTCTACCTGGTGCTCCCATCTCTTTATCTGCCAGTCTTCGAGGCGGCCGAGCACCTTAGCCGAGCAGTAGCGCACGTGCGAGCGCATAAGAGGTTCGTAGGTAAAATCTACCGTTACCTTAGATGCACCTGCCTTGTAGCACTCATCCACCACCATTTTTACAAACTCGGGCTGGTCGAGGCCTGCGGTGATGTAAACCTCCTGTCCCTTTTGAATATTCACACCCTTGCGCGCGATAAGGTTTGCATATTTTTTAAGTCTTGTTTTAGTCATTTTTCTTCTCCTATATTATATTTCTTTAAGTATCGCTTTTATATATTCCCACACTCTCATAGTCGAGGATATCGACAGCCTCTCCTCGGTGGTGTGAATATCGTAGTTGTTGGGACCTATCGACACACAGTCAAGACCCTCCAGCTTTTCAGAGAATATTCCGCATTCAAGTCCCGCGTGGATAGTCACCACCTGGGGCTTCTCGCCATACATTTTCTCGTACACCTCTACCATAACATCTCTTAGATGCGAGTCCTCTCTGTATTCCCAGGCGGGGTAAGCACCGTGCTCGCCATATCCTGCGCCGAATTTTTCTGCAATTTCACTAAGCAGTCCACACAGTTTGCTCTTTTCCTCGCCTACCGCGCTCCTTACCGAGAAGGACACCTGTGCCACATTTCCAAGGCGCAAAATTCCGAGGTTTAGAGAGGTTTCCACCAGGTCTGGCAGGGCTTTGCTCATTGCAATAACGCCGCTTGGCAGGGATACAAGCAAACCTATCAGGTGCGCGGTGCTTCCCTCATCAAGTGCCACCTCGGGCAACTCTACCTCGCAAATATCAAGAGTCGCATCAGGCTCTAAATCGGCAAGTGTCTTGCCCGTCGTATCCATCTTCTTCAGCTCGTCGAGAGTTGCATTTGGAAAATCGGCAAAGGTTGTCTTTCTCCGCCTCATGCTTTCTCTCAATTTTTCGGGGAAGTCCTCATTCGCGCATATAATAGCCTCGCACTCGCGGGGAATAGCATTGTCCGCGTTTCCACCCACCACAGAGGCAATTCTTATGTCAAATATGCAGTTTAACAGTTCGGCAAAGACCTTGACAGCATTCGCGCGTCCCTTGTCAATTTCTACACCGCTGTGTCCGCCCTTAAAGCCGTGAAGCCTTACCTTGTATGCCTTGGGATATGGGTTCTTTTCATAAGAAACGGGCAGGGAAATATCGCTCCTTACTCCACCTGCACATCCTACTGTGAGTATTCCCTCCTCGTCCGAGTCTACATTGATAAGCACTCGTCCCTTTACCTCTTTGGGGGCGAGCGCCACCGCACCTAAAAGACCTATCTCCTCGTCCGAGGTAAACACGGCCTCAATAGCGGGATGCTCTATGTCATAACTATCAAGCAACGCCATAGCATACATAAGCGCCACACCGTCGTCGCCACCGAGGGTGGTGTCGACAGCACGGATAAAGTCGCCGTCGCGATAGAGGGTAAGCCCCTCTTTTTCCATATCGATAGTCGCACCGCTTTTTTTCTCTGCCACCATATCCAGGTGACCCTGAATAATCACGGTAGGACGGTTCTCATATCCGGGTGTAGCCGATTTTCTTATAACCACATTGTCATATTCGTCACGGTAGTAGTCAAGGCCGCGCTCTTTTGCAAAGTCTACAAAAAAGTCTGCGATAGCCCTTGTATTGCCCGAGCCGTGAGGAATAGCGGAAAATGCCTCAAAATAGGAAAAGAGTCTTTCGGCATCCATATATTCGGGTATCTTAATCATAAAAACTCCTTTTAAAATACTTCATATAATTATTTTAACTCAATTTAAGCTAATTTTCAACTGCAAAGTTGACATTTTCCTAAAATAGTAGTAAAATATTTTTATAAATATAAAAGAAGGTAAAGGAAATGATAAATTCTTTGTTTAACTTTATAAAAAATTCTCCCTCGGCATACCACACAGTTTCCTCGGTCCGTGCTATCCTCCTTGAGAGAGGGTACAAGGAGCTCTTTGCGGGTGACTCTTGGCAGATAGAAAAGGGAGAGGGCTATTTCGTTACCCGCGGTGGCTCTTCTATTATAGCGTTCCGTAGTGTAGAGGATACCACAGGCTACAACATATGTGCCTCCCACTCCGACTTTCCCGCCTTTCGTGTAAAGCAGAACCCCGAGAGAAAGGGCGCATACATCACCATAGACGTGGAGAGATACGGCGGAGCTATTCTTTACTCCTGGTTTGACCGTCCACTCTCGGTGGCGGGTAGAGTAATACTACGCACCAAAGGTGGTCTCCAGACTCGTCTATTAAACATCGACTCCGACATTGCCACAATACCCAGCCTTGCTATACACCTCAACAAGGGGGTAAACGAGAGCTTTGGACCTAAGCTTAATGTGGACCTCTATCCCCTCTATTCCACCGGGGGCAAGGGCTCCTTTATGTCGCTTGTAGCCTCTATCCTTGGCACAGAGGAAGAGAATATAGTAAGCACCGACCTCTTTGTTTATAATAGGGAAGAGGGAAGAGTAATAGGCGGAGAGGGAGAGTTTATTCTTTGCCCCCGTCTTGATGACCTCGGTTGTGTTTACACCTCGCTTTGCGGCTTCCTTGATGCCGAGCCTTGCTCTGCTACCCCCGTGCTCGCTATATTTGACAACGAGGAGAAGTCGGATCGTAGCCATGTCGTTCTGTGAGCCAAGGAGTTGGGAGCTCTAATTGTCTTCCTAAGACCGCTTGGCCTCCGACTTCACCTCGCTTTGCGGCTTCCTTGATGCCGAGCCTTGCTCTGCTACCCCCGTGCTCGCTATATTTGACAACGAGGAG
>JAZSMN010000083.1:0-19242 GCA_045535925.1 Eubacteriales bacterium | reverse complement strand
ATGCCACGCTTTACGAGAACACCGAGGTGACCTTTGGAAGCGAGGGCAACTACAAGAATAGCGGCATCGACTTCTCCGGTGCAAATGTGCGTGACAATGGCGGCAACAATTCCCAGATATCCAAGGGTACATTCAGCCTCATTCTTAAGGCTGGTGCTGTCCTTACTATCAATGGTTATTCCGGCTACACCAACTATACTATCAGCGATGGCGGCGAAGCTGTTACAATAACCGATATTCTTTACACCTACACCGCTACCGCGAATGTTCGTATAACCATCGGTGTGGCAGATACTAACAACTACCTCTACTCCTTCAGCGTTAAGTATCCTGTAGAGGTTGTTCCCGAGAGCTTTACCGTCAACTTTGGCAGCGCAGGAAACTACAAGGAAGCCCCCGATGCCATAGACCTCTCGAAGGTGCAAATCGGTGACAACGGCGGAGACAACTCCCAGGTTAAGGAGGGTACAATCACCATTACCCTTAAGGCTGGTGCAACCCACACTATAAATGGCTACCCCGGTTACACCGACTACACCATCACCGATGGCATTATGGATGCTGTGGTAGTGACCGAGAGCCAGTACACCTACACTGCTACTGCGGATGTAACGATTACCATTACTCCCAACAGTGGAAGCAACTACTTCTACTCCATTGTTGTGGTGTACTGATTAGCACAGCGACATAACAAAACATCGTCGGCTCTAATTAGTCGACAAAGAAAGGTCGGTAATCGCCTCGGCGATTACCGACTTGTTATATAAATGGCGGCATAACCCTACTTTTTTATGATTTATTGGCATTCGCTCCCTGCACATTTTTACTCTATTTGGATTTTTGTATTAAATTTAAAAAATATATTGAAAAATGTAGAATTTCGTGATATAATTTTAGGAAAACGATTTTAAAATATAAAATGTAAGCTACTGTATAGACAGTAGAGCGGAGTAAAAATGTCTGAGATAAAGAGAATTGGTGTTTTGACCGGTGGTGGCGACTGCTCTGGTCTTAATGCCGTTGTAAGAGCGGTTACCCTTACCGCAATAAACAAGTATGGCTGTGAGGTTATCGGCTTTAAGAAGGGATATGCCGGCCTGTATGCAAATGACTATATTATGCTTACCGCCGCAAATACAGCACATATACTGAGCCAGGGCGGAACTATTCTTAGAAATTCCAACAAGGATAACCTTTTTAATTATGCCTATCGCGACGAAAACGGCAAGATCCAGCACAAGGACGTGAGCGATGTTGCAATCGAGAACCTTAAAAAACTTAATATCGATGCTCTTGTTGTAATCGGTGGCGATGGCACACTTACCAGTGCCCGCGACTTTGCAAGAAAGGGCGTTAGAGTTATCGGTGTCCCCAAGACTATTGACAACGATGTGTCCTATACCGACACCTCCTTTGGCTTTGCTACCGCGCTTGGTGTAATTTGCGAGGCAGTCGACAGAGTAAGAACAACAGCCTTCTCTCACGACAGAGTGCAGATTCTTGAGGTTATGGGTAGAAACTGTGGCTGGCTGGCTCTTGAGGGCGGTCTCTCGGGTGGCGCAGATATTATTCTTCTTCCCGAAATCCCCTATGACCTTAACAAAATCGTTGAGGTTGTCAAGGCTCGCGAGGCACAGGGCATTTATGACACCGTAATTGTCGTTTCCGAGGGTGCTAAGCCCAAGGACGGCGATGTTGTTATCAAGAAGATTGTCGCAGATAGCGCGGACACAGTTCGTCTTGGTGGTGTTGGTGATCACCTCGCTTCCCAACTTGAGGCACTCCTGCCCGGCAAGGAATTCCGTGTAACCAATATCGGTCACACCCAGCGCGGTGGCGAAACCTGTCAGCAGGACAGAAGCCTTTGCACCAAGCTCGGCTCTCTTGCGGTGGATGCCATCTTCGAGGGCAAGAGCGGCGAAATGGTTACAATCTACAACGCGGTCCCCGGCACCGTTTCTTTTGAAAAGGTGCTCGGTAGCGGCGCTACCGGCGAAACCAGCAAGGGTGGCAGCCACAACGTAGACCCCAACGGCTTCGTCGTAAAAACTGCCCGTAACATAGGCATCTCCTTTGGTGATTAAAACATCAGGATTTAATAATGCGTATAGTAAAAAGGAAGAACAAAAAGTTTGTTCTTCCTTTTTTGTTTTTATTGTCTTCGAATTCGCGCGGCCCTTCCGAAAATATAGTCGCCCCATTCGCTTGCGATTTCGAGGCTTTCACCACGGGTATATGCTCCGATATAATCTATCGCATACAGTAAAGTGTCAGTGACGTTGTGTTCCCATACGCAGTTTATAGTCGTAGTTCTTACTCCTTATATACAAAGTACACGATCTCATTGGGAAGGTTTACAATATATTCCTTTGCTTGTGTCGGATAGATATTCTTGCTCGGTATATCTTCAAGCGGTATCCAACACATATCAAGTTCCATACGTTCGTTGCCAAGTTCGTCAAGTGCCTTGAAATTTCTGTCAAGCGGTATCTGTGTTTCGTCCTTTAAGGAAACCAAATAGTATAAATTGATCTGCTGACAAGGACGATTGCCCCAAGGAAAGAAATTCTCGTTAACCATAAAAAGTCTTTCCACATTAATGTCGGCACCCATTTCTTCCTTAAACTCTCTAACTATTGTTTCAGCGGTTGTTTCACCAAACGCAACATGACCGCCTATAAAAGCATATCCGTCTTCGCCAACAAGCTTTTGCATAAGCACTTTGCCATTGTGAATCAAAAGTCCACCAACACGATATGAAAAAATATAATCATCTGTTTTGAAAAGTATATCTGCCATTGCTTTTATTCTCCTTCGCAATCTCCATGCGAATATAAAATTTATTTTATCTAATTATACCACAAATTTCTACAATATTCAATATATAAACGTTTATGATTTGCGGGGTTTTCTATTATGATTTTGGATTTTTAGAGCAACTGCAAGAAAACGCGATAGGGAAGCACTCCCCGGGAACTAAAAATCAAAAAACGAAATGGTTAATAAAAGAATGCTGCCCGTCAAAAAACGCGGGCGGCGTTTTTTATGCACATAATTATCAAAATGTTAAAAATCGTTGCTTGATGCAACAGGGGGGCTTATGCTATAATACAAGCGAATAACAAGGAGGTGATTATATATGCTTGGTGATAACATTAAAACTGCACGAAAAAACAAGGGCATGACACAAGAGGAGTTGGCGGAAAGGCTTAACGTGGTTAGGCAAACCGTTTCTAAATGGGAAATGAATCTGTCGGTGCCGGATGCGGATTTGTTGGAGAAATTGGCAGATGTTCTAAATGTAGATGTTCATGTTTTGCTTGGGGTTGAAAAGCCAAAATGTGAAGCACCTTCAAAAGATTATCTTAAATACATCTCGGAACAGCTTGCAAAAATCAATGAACATGAGGCTTATAGAATGAGAACTTTTAAAAGGATTTGTGCTATTATAGGATTGATACTACTATCTATCCTCATTCTATATGTTTTGTGGTATGTATTCGGTAAAACAGTGGACATAAACGAAAGCACCGAAATAATATCCAAGAGAGCATCTGCTTTGAGTAGCGGGATTTGAATTCACGCGGCCCTTCCGAAAATATAGTCGCCCCATTCGCCCGCGATTACTCGGCTCCCGACTCCTTATTTTCGTTATACGCTTCACACAAACAGTCGTTTAGACTGTTTTTGCTCGCTCACCCCACTACCCAAAGTGCTCTGCGTTTCGCAGAGCTTTGTTGTCGTCTTGACCGTGGGATCAGTCCCAGCCTTCAAAAGCAAAAAAGGCCAATCCAAACTGCGTTCGGACTGGTCTTTTTTGGTCTGAGTAGCGGGATTTGAACCCACGGCCTCCACTACCCCAAAGTGGCGCGCTACCATCTGCGCTATACCCAGATATATTTTTCGGTTTTTTGATAAAATAGGGTGTCCTTCAAAAAACCTAACATATTATAGCACCCACAAAGAGAAAAGTCAAGGGGTTTTTAGAAAAAAGTTTGAAGGTGATTAGTAAAATAAGAAGAGTAGGGGTTGACAGGTGCTTGCGGAAGTGGTTCTTGGTAAGGGAAGGGGACTGTAAGTGCCCTTCCGCTTCTTATTTGCCAGCAGCTTATAAAGTTTTATGCTATATAGATTTTGTTATCGAAATATTGCTCGATGAAGGATATTTCCTTCATTGCTTGATCGGGGGTTGTGGTAAATGTCGGTGGAGCGACAAGTAGTTTGTCCTCGGTGTCGTTGGTTCGGTGCACGATGCCGATGACCCTGCCCGTGTAGAGTTTTTGTGGCTCGTCAACTCCCAAAATGTAGGCATCGATAGGCTCGCCATCACCCGACAAAGTTCCCTCAATATAACCGTAGTTTATAGGGTAGATTGTATCTTTATAGTCGGGGTGGGGAGTGCCTTTGGGTCTATCTATTTTAACGGTCACCTTTTTGCCGAGGAGCGAGAGTGCGATGGCACGTCTACGAACAGAAGAAATAAATTCGTCCTTGCCCTCGGTGTACTCCGCCCTCGTTTCGGTGGAGTGCATAAGGGCGATTTTTATTTTCTCATATTGGTGGGCTATGTCATCAAAGAGGCGAAGATAGTCGCGGAAATATATGTAATTCCACCACTCTTCGCTATTCGTCAGGACAACGTGTATAAAGTGTGTCTGTTCTTCGCCGCAGCCCTCGTAAAACGGGCCACAAGCGATAAGGAGCTGTCTTTCGTCGCTTGCATTTTCGCGATAGAAAAATCCGTTTTTCTTAAGCAGTTCGGCGCGCTCTATTATGTCCTCAAAGCTATCCACCGCAAGGGCGATATCTATTATAGGCTTTGCCGAAATGCTCTCTATCGAGGTGCTGCCCACGTGCTCGGCACCGCGTACTATATCTCCAAGCAGGCTCTTAAGTTTTTCTATCGTGCCTGAGGCTTCTGTGCTCCAGTTTTTGTCGTGGGGGCGCAGCTCTACGCATCCTCTTTTAAGTCCTAACATCTCTGCTCCTTGTAAACAATTGTTTGTGTTTTTGTGCTATTTTTGTGGCTCTTTTGCGGTGGGTTCTGTGGGGGTGGCAACGCTTTTTAATTTGGGAAAATTAGGGACAAACGCCTATCCGTGTCAAGAAAAACGGCAATTTCGCCTTTAAATATCGGCCACGATGAGAAAACGGGCGGTTTTGCTGTTTGGACTTTCCACAACTTGCCCTGTGGAAATTATAGACTTGCTAAAACCTCGGCCGCATTGGTGTCAGGCTTTACCCCTTTCATTACCCGCTCGATTTTGCCGTCGGCGCCAATTATGAAGGTGGTGCGAATGACACCCTCGGTGATTTTACCATACATTTTCTTCTCTCCGAAAGCACCGTATGCCTTTATAACCTCAAGAGAGGGGTCGGAGAGCAGAATAAATGGCAGGTTGTACTTTTCTACAAACTTCAGGTGGGATGCCACACTGTCACGGCTGATGCCGATTACCTTGACACCCTTCTCACGAAAGCCGTTGTAGGCTGAAGCGAAGGCGCAGGCCTGTCTTGTGCATCCCGGGGTGTTGTTTTTGGGGTAGAAATAGAGTACAACTCGCCCCCCGTAAAAGTCGGAGAGCCTGACCTCTTTTCCGTCCTTGTCGTGTAGGCAAAATTCGGGGGCACTCATCCCCACGGTGATAGCATTTGTTTCCTTGTTCATCTTTTCTGATTGCTCCTTTTTCATATTTGTCCCGCAAATATATCACAAAGCGAGTATATCATACCCCTCGGGATATATCATTTCCAAATTTCAGTATATCATATCCCGTGGGATATATCTTTTTAATTATCAGTCTTTTTGCCCGTACGGATAAGCGGCGATTTCTTTGCCTCTTCTACCGTGGGCTTGTCTGCTTTTTGTCTTTTTGGCGAGTGGCCGTAGTGTTGCTTAAATCTGTGGGAGAAGTAGTTGGCATCGTTGAAGCCACAGGCGAATGCCACCTCGCTTACCGAGAGGCCAGCCTCGTATTCAAGCATCTCCTCGGCTTTGCCGAGCCTGACGAGGGTGAGATATTCGTTAAAGCCAAAGCCGGTCTTTTGCCTGAACACACGGCTTAAGTGCTCGGCGCTGACACCGAGGCTCTCTGCCACCACAGACAGGCGGACGTCCTCGGCAAAGTTCTGCCTGATATACTTGACCGTCTCGGTGGCTATGGTGGGCTCTTCTTCCTCTTCCTCCACTCCCTCTCGCACAAGCAGGGTCATAATTTCTACTGTAAGTGCGATTACAAGGTCGGGCGAATAGGCGTCGGGATTTGTCCATTCTTCTTCGATCTTTTTTAGGAGTTCGATCACCTTTTCAAAGAGGGCTGGACTGTGGTAGACGTGTTTCATTCTGTCGGTCTCTCCCTCTATCGCTGTGGGGAGATAGGTGGAGGTGAAGTTTATCAAAATTCTCGAATGTGGGGCGTCGGTATATATGGTCCTATGTATTGTTCCCGCAGGGAGAAAGACCACGTCGCCGGCCGCTACGTCATAAAGACGGTCGTCGATAAAGTAGCCGCATTCGCCCTCGGTCATAATATAAATTTCGTGTCCTTTGTGGTAGTGCTCGGCCGATTCGGAATAGACCGAATGGAGCCTTTTGTCAAAATAATAATCTTTTAGCATTCGTGTGTACCTCTTTATTTTAAATAATAACATATAATATCAAAAAAATCAAGAAAAAATATGGCGGTTTGTTAATAAATTTAAGGAAATGCGAGATTATTTAATATACAATAAAAACAAAAACACATTTTGGAGGTATCTATGAAGTACACAAAAAACAAAGTTGAAGATGTAAAAATCGCCTATATAGGCGGTGGCTCTCGTGGTTGGGCTTGGAATTTTATGAGCGATCTTGCAACCACCGAGCAGTTGTCCGGTACTGTTGACCTTTACGACATTGACTACGAGGCGGCTGTACATAACGAGATTATCGGTAACAAGTACAACGAGGCAGAGGGCACTATCTCTCACTGGGAATATCACGCAAGAAAGACCATCGGCGAGGCTCTTACCGGTGCTAACTTCGTTATTATCTCTATCCTTCCCGGTACTTTTGACGAGATGGAGAGCGACGTTCATCTTCCCGAAAAGTATGGCATTTACCAGTCTGTTGGTGATACTACCGGCCCCGGTGGTATTGTTCGTGCTCTTAGAACCATCCCTATGATGGAGGTTATTGCTCGCGCTATTGAGCAGTACTGCCCCAATGCTTGGGTAATTAACTATACCAACCCCATGGCTCTTTGCGTTAGAGCTCTCTATGATACCTTCCCCGGCATCAAGGCGTTTGGTTGCTGCCACGAGGTATTTGGTGTGCAGAGACTTCTCACCCAGGCGGTTGAAGAAGTACACGGCATCAAGGCTGACACCAGACGTGCTGTTAAGACCGACGTTTTGGGTGTAAACCACTTTACTTGGATTACCGGTGCTCACTATCAGGAGTATGATGTATTCGATGCATACGCAAAGTTTGCAGACAATCATATGGACGGCAGCCTTATCGAGGGCAACAAGGAAATCTTCCCCAGCGCTCACCTTGTAAAGTTTGACCTCTTCCGTCGTTATGGCGTTATCGCAGCGGCTGGTGACCGTCACCTTTCCGAGTTCTGCCCTGGTAAGTGGTATCTTGAGAGCCCCGAGGGTGTTAAGAACTGGGGCTTCTCGCTCACTCCTGTATCCTGGAGAAAGGAAGACCTTGTAAAGAGACTCGAGAGAAGCCGTAAGCTTCGTGAGGGCGAGGAGAAAGTAGCTATTCACCAGTCTGGTGAGGAGGGCGTAACTCAGATTTGTGCTCTTCTTGGTCTTGGCGACCTTACCACCAACGTAAACCTTCCCAACCGTGGCCAGATTCCCAACCTTCCTCTCGGTGTAATAGTTGAAACCAACGCAACCTTCACCCACGACAATATCAAGCCCGTACAGGCTGGCAATATCCCCGAGGGCGTATACGCACTCGTAGCTCGTATCGCAGACGAGCAGAACAACGTTGCAAGAGCAGCAAAAGAGCGCGACCTTGACAGAGCATTCCTTGCATTTGCAAACAACCCCTTGGTAACCTCTCTCAACCTCGCTGATGCTAAGACCCTCTTTGACCAGATGATCGAAAACACCAAAGCTTATCTTGGAGAGTATTTTAAATGAAAAATATAGCTGAATTTGAAAAGGTAGCTCGCCCTGAAAGGGTGATACAGTTTGGAGAGGGCGGTTTCCTCCGCGGCTTTGCAGACTGGATGCTTAACAAGCTTAACAAGGCGGGGCTCTTTGACGGTAGCGTTGTGGTAGTACAGCCTATCAGAGAGGGACTTTGCGACCTACTCACCAGCCAGAATTGTCTTTACACCCACCTCGTTCGTAGCGAGGAGGGCGTAGAGGCGGATATAATCGATATTATCTCAAGATGTGTGAAGCCCCACGAGGACTTCGAAGGATATCTTGCGCTTGCAGATATCCCCACTATGAGATATATCATTTCCAACACCACCGAGTCGGGTATCGTATATTCCGAGACCGACACACCAGAGGATACAAATAACCTCACCTTCCCTGCAAAGCTCACCCTCCTTATGTATCGCAGATACAAGAAGGGCCTTGGTGGATTTATCGTCCTGCCCTGCGAACTTATCGACCGCAACGGTGACAAGCTTCGTGAGTGCGTTCTTCGTTATATCGACAGATGGGCTCTTGGCGAGGACTTTGCAAGCTGGGTAAAGAGCGAGAACGTATTTACCAACACTCTTGTGGACAGAATTAACACAGGATATCCCAAGGGCGAGAACCTTGACCTCGGCTATGAGGACAAGATGGTTAACACCTCCGAGCTCTTCCACCTTTGGGTAATCGAGTGCGACTATGATATCGAGGCAGAGCTGCCCTTTACCAAGGCGGGTCTTAATGTTATCGTTACACCCAACCTGCTTGAAACCTACCGCACCCGCAAGGTTAGAATACTTAACGGTGCTCACACCTCGCTTGTTCCTCACGCGCTCCTTTCCGGCTTTGAGACTGTTAAGGACTGTGTAGACAATCCCGAGATGCGCGAGCATATCAGAAAGTGCGTCTTTGACGAGATTATCCCCACCCTTGACCTGCCCGAGGAGGAGCTTGTTGCCTATGCATCCGACGTGCTTCGACGCTTTGCAAACCCCTATATCAAGCACTATCTTGCAAGCATCGCACTCAACTCGGTTAGCAAGTTTAAGGTAAGAGTATTGCCCTCTATTCTTGAGTATATCAAGCGCTATGGCAGGACTCCCACCACCCTCGTATTTGCACTTAAGAGACTTATCGAGTTCTACAAGGTTGGCACTCCCAATGACTCGCCCGAGGTTGTGGAATTTATAAAGAGCCATGACATAGGCGATATCCTTGCAAACGAGGAGCTTTGGGGTACAGACCTTTCCTTCCTTCTTAGCGAGGTGTAATAATGATTATTAACGAAAAGGATAATGTTAATATCGACCTGTCGAGTGGTCATAAGTACGCAAGAAGAGATATAGCAAAGGGCGAGGCTGTTATCAAATACGGCAATCCCATAGGCTATGCTATCGTGGATATCAAAGAGGGCGAGCACGTGCATACGCACAACATAAAGACCACCCTCTCGGGTAACCTTGAGTACGAATACACCCCTGTGGAAATATCCACCACGGAAGCGCCCTCCCAGGACTCTGTGCCCACCTTTATGGGCTATGAGAGGGAGAACGGCGAGGTCGGTATCAGAAACGAGATATGGATTGTGCCTACTGTCGGTTGTGTAAACAAGGTGGCAGAGAAAATAGCAAACGCTACCGGCGCAGTACATTTTCCCCATCCCTTTGGTTGCTCGCAGCTTGGCGACGACCACAACACCACCGCAAAGGTCCTCGCAGGTCTTGTTCGTCACCCTAACGCCGCAGGTGTTCTGGTGCTCGGCCTTGGCTGTGAGAACAACAATATTGACTCCTTCAAGAAGACTCTTGGCGAGTATGACGAGAAGCGTGTTAAGTTCCTTATCGCGCAGGAGTACGAGGACGAGGTGGCAGAGGGTATCCGTATCGTAAAAGAACTTGAGGAGCTTGCCTCTAACTTCAAGCCTACCCCCATTCCTGTGTCCCGTCTTATTGTGGGCCTTAAGTGTGGTGGTAGCGACGGATATAGCGGCATAACCGCCAACCCCTTGGTTGGTCGCGTGGCAGACCGTCTTATTTCGCTTGGTGGCTCTTGTGTGCTCACCGAGGTTCCCGAGATGTTCGGTGCAGAGCATCTTCTTATGGCGAGATGCAGAACAAGAGAGATTTTTGACAGGACTGTCGCACTTATAAACAACTTCAAGGATTATTACACCCGACACAATCAGGTGATATACGAGAACCCCTCGCCCGGAAACAAGGCGGGCGGTATCACTACCCTTGAGGAAAAGTCGCTCGGCTGTGTACAAAAGGGTGGCTCTGCTCCTGTAGAGGACGTGCTTGACTATGGCGACAGAGTTAGATGCCCCGGTCTTTCCTTGCTCAATGGCCCTGGTAACGACGGTGTTGCGATAACCAACCTTACCGCCGCAGGCGCACATATCATTCTCTTCACTACCGGTAGAGGAACACCTCTTGGCGCACCCGTGCCTACTATTAAAATCGCAACTAACTCGAGCCTCGCCGAGAGGAAAAAGGGTTGGATAGACTTTAATGCGGGCCCTGTTCTTGAGGGACAGCCCCTTACCGACGAGCTGTTTGCTTACATTTTGGAGGTTGCCTCGGGCAAAGCCTCTGCCAATGAGCGAAACGGATACAGAGAAATTTCAATATTCAAGAATGGAGTAACCCTATGAGTTTCATAAACGATAACTTTATGCTGAAGACCGAAACCGCAAGAAGACTCTATGATGCGGTAAAGGATCTGCCCATAATCGACTACCATTGCCACTTGATGCCCAAGATGATCGCCGAGAACCACAGATTTAGAAATGCCTTTGACCTGTTCTTGGGTGGTGACCACTACAAATGGCGCCAGATGCGTACCAACGGTGTGGACGAGTCGCTTATCACAGGCGACGGCGACGAGTACGAGAAGTTCCTCGCCTTTGCAAAGACCATGCCTTACCTTATCGGCAACCCCCTTTACCACTGGACTCACCTGGAGCTTAAGCGCTATTTCGATATCGACGATATCCTCTCGGAAAAGACAGCAAGGTCTATCTGGGACAGAGTTAACGAGTGCCTTGCAAAAGAGGAGTTTAGCGCACAGAACCTTATCAAGCGCTCTAATGTAGAGCTTGTTTGTACCACCGACGACCCCAAGGATACCCTTGAGTATCACGAGGCTCTCAAGGACTTCTCCACCAGAGTTCTTCCCACCTTCCGTCCTGACAAGGTTGTTGAGATAGGCAGAGAGACCTTCCTTCCTTATATCAAGGAGATTGGTGTGGAGACCTTCGAGGAGCTTGAGGAGTGGATTAAGGAGCGTATTGCTTACTTCGATGCGCACGGATGCCGCCTTTCCGACCACGCTCTCGACTCTGTTCCTTATGCTGTCGGCGACTACAAGAATATCTTTATGCGTCGTATGGCAGGCGACAAGCTTACCGCGGAGGATGTGGATGCATTCCGTACCGCTATGATTCGCATCTGTGCTAAGGAGTACAACCGTCTTGGCTGGACTATGCAGCTGCATATAGGTGCTCTTCGTAACAACAACTCTCGTATGTACGAAAAACTCGGCCCTGACACAGGCTTTGACTCTATCAATGACCAGTGCATTGCCGAGCAGCTTTCCGCTCTTCTTAACTCGCTTGACTCGGAGGACTCTCTTCCCAAGACCATACTCTACACACTTAACCCTAAGGATAACTACGTGCTCGGCACTATGCTCGGCAACTTCCAGAAGGGCCCCACTCCCGGCAAAATTCAGTTTGGGTCGGGCTGGTGGTTTAATGACCAGCGTGACGGTATGGTAGCGCAGATGGAATCGCTTGCAAACCTCGGTATGCTTTCTCGCTTCGTGGGTATGCTTACCGATAGCCGCAGCTTCGTTTCCTATCCTCGCCACGAGTATTTCCGCCGTATAATGTGTAACCTTATCGGCACTTGGGTTGAGGACGGCGAATATCCTGCAGATTTCGATACTCTTACCGAGATTGTACAGGGCATTGCATACTACAACGCAAAGAACTACTTTAACTTCTGAAAATATGAGGCTCGGGTGAGCCTAAAAAGAAAGAGCAAACTTTCAAGATTAAAAATTCTTGTCTGTTTGCTCTTTTGATTTGGTTTGCCGAGGCAAAGGTGAAGCCGGAGGGGGGAGTTGCTTGCGCAGTGAAGTTTGCTTGCGCAGTGAAGTTTTTGCTTTGCAAAAGTGAAGGGGGTTAAATGAAGAATATACCTCTGCCGCTACCGGGGGTGCCACCGTTTCCCAGGTAGTCTATGTAGGCGCGCTGCATCGAGGTGTCAGCAGGGAGTCTATCCAGGTTGCGCTCAAAGGTACCGAAGATGCGCCACAGGTCGCCGCCGTGGTTGTCGTAGGTCCAGTCAAACACGTCGTATCTCTTGTAGAACTTGTAAATGTTGCTGGTATTTGGCAGGAGTGTTTCGTGCTCGGGGAAGAGGAACCAAGAGTCGCATACAAAGGGAGTGGGGTCATCTACCTGGCCTGCAAAGAACTCCTTTGCCAAGTGGTATGCTTCCTCGCACGCCTCGGGTGTAAAGGGCTTTTCAGAGCCGGGGATATGTACATTTATAACCTTGGTTTCGGGGGTGAGGATGTGGCCGTCCTTGTTATACTCTGCATCAAAGTCGATAATTTCAAACTGGAGTCTGCCGAGGCAGAAGCGAGTAAGGTTGAAGAAGCCGATAAACCAGCTCGAGGAGAAGAAACCAACCACACCATAGGTGCGCTTGCCCTTCGCCATCTTGTAGCGAAGGTCCTTTACTGTATCGCTGAATATATCGAGCGAGATACCGCGCTCGATATATCTTTCCTTAAGCTTTTTGGACATACAGATGAACACAAGCAGCTCGGCGGTAAAGGGATGGAACTTAAGCATATAGGCAACATTGTCTGCCAGCTTGAGAATCTTTTTGTAGTCGCACTCCACACTCTCGTCGTAGAGTGCAAGAGCCTCTTCCCACACCGCAAGAGCTTTGTCGTTCTCTGCAATTTTATCATAGATAGAGAGCAAATATTCGCCATCCTCGGTGGTGTAACCCTGCTCGGGCAGGAAGCCTGCAATGTAGTTCTTCATTTGTGTAGTGTTCATAGTAATCCTTTCCGATTTAGTCTTTGACTAAATTCACCGTGGGGTTTGGTGGCGAGTGTCGATGATTTTAATAGGCACTCGGCCGATTTTATACTGTTAAGAAATAAAAAAATTAACAAGGAAATTATAACACAAAAAATCCCTTTTTTCAAGTGGGGAAAGGGGAAATTTTCTCACAAAGCCAGCTGTGTTTTGACAAGCTTAAAATATGGGCCGTGGGGCAATCAATAATTTGTCTTTGACTATTGAAGTTGAAACGTTTGTTTGCTATAATGAAAAAAGAGTTATTGTCTAAAAAAGAGGTGTAGCTATGAGTACAAGCTCAAAGGAAACAATAAAAAGAATAGTAGGCATAGCGGTGGCGGTGTTTATACTTGCCGAGGCGGTGTTGTTCTTCCTGATACAGATAACCTCGGGGGTCTTGTATGAGATTTTGGCGTATCTGTCGGTAGGGTTGTCCTTCGGCTTTTCGCTCTTAAGCCTGCTTTGTGGCTTTCATGGAATGCTTTTGCGACTGGGGTTGGCTACAACCTTGGTGGCAGACTACTTTCTTATCCTCGCGGTGCCTGTAAACGAGGAGGCGGGGGTTTTCGTCTTTTCTTTGGTGCAGATGTGCTATTTTGCAGCCCTCATGCTTTGCTCCGAGAGTGTAAGGGAGCGTGTGTTACATATCTCGGCCAGGCTCTCTCTTGTGGCGCTTATGGCTATTGTGGCGGTTATAATTTTAGGGGATGAGATAGATCTGCTTGTAATTTTGACTATTTTCTACTACGGCAATCTGCTTTGCAATATTGTTTTTGCATTTGTAAGGCTACCCTATGGGATTATGTTTGCCCTGGGACTTCTATTGCTCGCCCTTTGCGACCTGTTCTTGGGGCTTGGCTTCCTTGGTGCTAATTATCTTGGGGCCACCGAGGGGAGTTTTCTCTATCTTTTGACTCATTCGGACCTGAATATTCCCTGGCTTTTCTATGTTCCGTCCTGTACGCTGATAGCACTATCAACCTTTAGCATAGGCCGAAAAGTATAAATAGAAAAAGTGACCGAGCACTTGGTGAAATCGGTCACTTTTTATCATAAAAGGGTGTCTTTTTTCTGTATCCGCTTTCTCTTTGAGAAACTATAGCCAAAGCGAGGGGGCTTTTTGTATGCTTTGCTATTTGGATGCTCTGATAAGCTCCTCCCACACTTTTACCATAGCGAGGGTGTCAAGCTTGCAGTAGGCGAGGAGGTTTTTGCGAGTTCTCGCTCTCTCTTCCTCGGTCATATATGCCATAGCGGGGAATACGGTCATAGCCTCGGTGCCGTTGTGCACCTCGTCGAGGGCGTGATAGTCGAGCTCGGGCGAGTCCTTGCATATGGCGGGCAGCACGCTCTTGATTGAGAAGGAGCCGCCGATTTCTCTCTTGTAGTAGTATCCCTTCTGGAAGGGGTCGAGCAGGTCAACTATACTGTCTGCGATTTCGTTTAGCCTTGTGGCAAGGTCGGGAAATTCCTCTGCCATCTCTCTTATTCTCGAACATTCAAACTTCTTGTTGTATGCGGTGACACAGGCACCCTCGGGGATACTACTAACGAGGCTTTCTGCCAGCTCTCGCCTGGGGTCGACCTCGGGCTCGCCGAGGAACTCTCGGTGCATAAGCTCGCCGCCCTCGTGGTCTATGTAGTGCAGGGAATACTGGAAGGTTATCTGCTGGGAGGGCTTGGTGCCCACATACAGGGGCAGGGCGGGCATAATTGTTTCAAAGTCGAGGAAGTAGAGGGGATAGTGGATATTGTCAAGGAAAGCTAAAAGCTGTGGCTTATCCACATAGATGCCCCTATCATTAAGGGCAAAGTCCAGCTGTCGCCTTTGCTTTTCATTTGTTATTTTTGGCGAGGAGTAAAGGCTTGTAAAGTCGCTCTTGCCCTCGTAATAGTAGTCCAGCTTTTTGTTAAATGTGAGGTTGTACAGGTCAAAGACCGAGGGGCTTGGCAGGTTGCGAGTGCAATAGCTAAAGAAGGGGCAGGGGTAGGGCTTGTGACAACCTATGGAGAGGTCAATCTCTGGCTCTTGTTCGCTTGCCATAACCTTTTCGGCGACGGTGAGGGTGGGCACAACCAGATGCGAGAGTGCAACAGCCTTGTCCCACACGTTTACGACTGTAAACAGCTCGTCTATCTTGTATTCGCCGTCAAAGACATAGTTCGGGTTGATATGTACGATATACAGACCCGTGACCTTTATCCCACAGCCCTCAAGCACATACTTTTGGTAGGATATGTCGGCGAGGTATACCTCCTTTACGGACGAGGAGCTTTTCACCTCGTAGATGGCGTAGCCGTCCCCCTCCTTATGCAGAATATCCACCGCACAGTAGGCTCCACCAAAGGAGAAGGAGGCCTCGCAAATGTTATCTGTACCACGGGATAATTCGACACGGGTGGCCTCTATCATGGCTGAAATGTCGATTTTGCCCTCGTCCTTGTATCGGGTGACCTCTACAAAGTCGCCAAAGAGCCCCATTGCCAAGTCGCCGACCTTGTTACCGGTTATCATTCGCTCTTCGGTCGCTTGGTCGGTTTCTCTATATTCAGGCCTGTATTCTGTAAGCCAGTTGATTTTTTGGCATTGGAGTGCGAGGCAATATTTGGACTTGGAAATGTAAAACATTGTTTACCTCCTTGCTGTTGTGACAAGGCTTTTGGCGCCCTTGTGCACAAGTATATGTTTAAGGTATGTATGCTGTGTTATAGCGGCTGCTTTAGGTCAGGTGAGCTCTATGTTAGGATAGAAGCCTATATCCTCCAGGTTGTCGGTTGCTACCGAGAGGAAGTATATGTCATCATTCATCTGGAGCTCGTAGGATATTACTCCACCTCCCATGGTGTCTATCTCTTTAGGTATAAATGCGGTGCCTCCCATTTTCTTAAACAGGCTCTCCTTCTCGGTCCACTTGCGATATATGAGGGCGAGTCTGTCACATTCTTCGCTCGAGCGGTATTCAGCCATTTCTGCCTCGCTAAGCACCCTCTCGGCAAACCTCTCGGGGCGAGGGCTACCTATCGGCTCGAGGTCTATTCCAACGGGTGCGTTCGAGATAGCCACGGCTACGAGGTCCTTACTGTGGGTTATGGAGAGAAATAGGTGTGGGCTCTCCCATTTTCCGCTTGGGGATAGGCTAAGCTCGATTTCTCGGAGGGGCTTGCCCTTCGAGTGCCACACCGCGTGCTCGAGCAGTCGCCATGCAAAGTATCGCTCTCTTTTTACTCTCTCGTTTTTCGCACTATCTATCTGCGCCTGTCTCGCTTCGCACTCTACTCGACCTATTTCCCCTGTGGGTAGCTCTGCAATATACAGGTCGGTGTGCACGACTGTTTCCTTGTTTTCCATATTTCCTCGCTTTATTTCTTGCAACCCTCGTGGGTTGCTTTTTGTTTTTCTTATCAATACGAATTATATCATAGCTGTATTTCTTTTGCAAGGCGAAATTGACGAAAATGAAATTTTATAGGTTTTGTTTTGCGGGTAAATGTCGGCTATAGGAAAAAGATACAAAACAAGGCAGATATTGTTATAAACAGCGAGATTTAAGAAGGTTTAAGAGAAAAATAACGAATAAAATTCGATTATGGGTGTGGTTTGTAGGGAATTTTTAGCACCCCGAAATGAGTTTCTTGGCGAAATATACAAAAAGAAGAAACACAATATGTAGTATTTTCTACTTGACAAACGCACAAGATATGGTGTATAATGGTTACACAAAAAACTCCTCTTTTCGGGGAGTGTTTTTGCCCTTATTAGAGGTAATAATATGCTCGCCCCCGGTGCGAGAAGTCATAGAATTAAGGAGAAAAATATGAAACTTATTAAGCGTAACGGCAGTGAGGTGCTCTTTGACCGCGAGAAGATAGCGATAGCGGTGGCAAAGGCAAATGCTGCGGTAGAAGCAAAGGATAAAATAAGCGAGGAGGCAATCGAGGGCATTGCTCTTTCTGTCGAGAGGATATGCGAGGAGCTCGGCCGCTCTGTGGGAGTGGAAGAGGTGCAGGATATGGTCGAGAGAGAGATTATGAAGCTCGGCGCCTTTGTCCTTGCCAAGACCTACATAACCTATCGCTACAAGAGAGAGCTTGTAAGACGCGCCAACACCACCGACGACAAAATTATGTCGCTTATCGAGTGTAACAACGAGGAGGTTAAGCAGGAAAACTCCAACAAAAATCCCACAGTAAACTCGGTACAGCGCGACTATATGGCAGGCGAGGTGTCCAAGGATATCACCAGAAGAATTCTTCTGCCCGAGGATATTGTAAAGGCGCACGAGGAGGGTATTATCCACTTCCACGATGCCGACTACTTTGCCCAGCATATGCACAACTGTGACCTGGTAAACCTGGAGGATATGCTAGAGAACGGTACTGTTATCAGCGGTACTATGATAGAGAAGCCCCACAGCTTCTCCACCGCCTGCAACATCGCTACACAGATAATTGCCCAGGTTGCGTCCAACCAGTATGGCGGTCAGTCTATCAGCCTTACTCACCTTGCCCCCTTTGTACAGGTTAGCCGCGAAAAGCTGCGCCTTACCGTCACTCGCGAGCTTGCCGAGGTGGGTGTTACCGACGAGTCGGTTATTTCGAAGATAACCGAGACAAGACTGCGCGACGAGGTGCGCAAGGGTGTACAGTGTATCCAGTACCAGGTTGTTACCCTGCTTACCACCAACGGACAGGCTCCCTTTATCACTGTATTTATGTACCTTGGCGAGGCGAAGAGCGAGCAGGAAAGAGCCGACCTTGCGATGATTATCGAGGAGACACTGCTCCAAAGACTTCAGGGCGTAAAGAACGAGGCGGGCGTATGGATTACCCCCGCATTCCCCAAGCTCATATATGTGCTTGAGGAGGACAATATACGTCCCGACTCCAAGTACTACTATCTCACCGAACTTTCTGCAAGATGCACCGCAAAGAGAATGGTGCCCGATTACATCTCCGAGAAGATAATGCTCGAGAGCAAGGTGGACAAAAACGGAGAGGGTCATTGCTATACCTGTATGGGTTGTCGTTCCTTCCTTACTCCCTATGTGGACGAGGATGGCAAGCCCAAGTATTACGGCAGATTTAACCAGGGTGTTGTAACAGTTAACCTGGTTGACATCGGTTTGTCGGCAGAGGGCGATATGGAGAGATTTTGGCAGATATTCGACGAGAGAATGGAGATTTGCCACAGGGCACTTCAGTGCCGTCACGAGCGCCTTGCCGGTACTCTTTCTGACGCAGCCCCCATTCTTTGGCAGTATGGTGCGCTCACCAGACTTAAAAAGGGTGAGACCATCGACAAATACCTCCACGGCGGATACTCCACCCTTTCGCTCGGATATGCGGGACTTTGGGAGTGTGTATACTCGCTTATCGGCAAGAAGCTTACCGAAAAAGAGGGCGAGGAGCTGGGCATCTTGATTATGCAAAAGCTCAATGAGTATACCGCAAAGTGGAAGGCGGCGGAAAATATCGATTACTCGCTCTATGGCACGCCCCTTGAGAGCACTACATACAAGTTTGCAAAGTGCTTGCAGTCGCGCTTTGGCATCATTGAAGGTGTCACCGACCGCAACTATATCACCAACTCCTATCACGTCCATGTAAGCGAGCCTATTGACGCTTTTGCGAAGCTCACCTTGGAGGCAAAGTTCCAGAAGCTCTCCCCCGGTGGCGCAATCTCCTATGTGGAGGTCCCCGATATGCAGAACAATATCGAGGCGGTCCTTGGTGTTATGGAGTTTATATATGACAACATTATGTACGCCGAGCTGAATACCAAGAGCGACTACTGTCAGGTTTGTGGCTATGACGGAGAGATAGAGATAGCCTCCGAGGACGGCAAGCTTGTCTGGGAGTGCCCCAACTGTCACAACCGCGACCAGTCCAAGATGAATGTGGCGCGCCGTACCTGTGGATATATCGGTACACAGTACTGGAACCAGGGCAGAACCGCCGAGATAAAGGACAGAGTGCTTCACCTTTAATTAAAG
>JAZSMN010000140.1:0-2156 GCA_045535925.1 Eubacteriales bacterium | reverse complement strand
TCCGTGCTATTCTTGCCGACAACTCTGTCGCCATTGACGAAAATCGTCTGTTGACCGAGTGTGCACTCTGGGCGGATAAGATTGCGATAGACGAGGAGCTTGTAAGGCTTCGCTCGCACTTTGGCGCATTCTATGATATCGCCTCGTCGGCCGAGCCCTCGGGACGCAAGCTCGACTTCCTTATGCAGGAGATGAACCGCGAGACCAACACCATTGGCTCCAAGGCAAACAATGTGAAAATCGCGAGGATTGTCGTGGAAATCAAGGGCATACTCGAGAAGGTTCGCGAACAGGTTCAAAATATCGAATAAGGGGAGAAAGTATGAAGTTTATCAACATTGGATTTGGAAACATGGTGTCCGCGGGCAGAATTGTGTCCATCGCATCCCCCGACTCTGCACCTGTCAAGAGACTTGTGCAGGATGCAAGAGAGGCGGGCAGGGTTATAGATGTGTCTTGTGGCAGAAGAACCAGAAGTGTTATCATAACCGACTCCGACCACGTTATTCTCTCTGCTATCCAGGCAGAAACTATTACCAACCGTATATCCAGCGAGGACACCGCAGAGGAAGATCCCGAGGATTAAGCCACAAACTATAATTTAGTAATTGATTTTGAAAGGAAATATAAAATGATTTATCCTACCATTGAAGAACTCACCACAGGTGGATTTAACCGCTACGAGCTTGTAGTTGGTGTTGCAAAGGGCGCTCGCATTGTTACCGACAGATATGTAGAGATGAGAGCAAGAGCGCAGAAGATGATTGAAAACCACGAGACCGAGAAGCCCCTTGCGGCTCTTATCGACCCCGTTTACAAGGATCAGAAGGCTGTTAAGATAGCCATCGCTAAAATAAAGGAAGGCGAATTTAAAATGATTCGCACCGAGGAATAAGATTTACTAAAAAGATTTAAGAGAGGTGATACGGATGTTTTGCGAAGTCTATATTTTGGACGCTCCGTATCATATTGACCGTCCCTTTGATTATTCCTGCGGTGATGATATAGCTGTAGGCGATATAGTCAGGGTCCCCTTTGGCGGGGGAAATCATACGCGCCCGGGCCTTGTTTATAGGGTCAAGGAGGCGCCGAGTGATGGGGCGGCACATAGAATTAAGCCCGTGCACTCGACAATATCTCGGCAGTTTTCGCTGAGTGACGAGATGATCGGGCTTTCTCTGTTTATGAAAAATTATACTCTTTGTACCGTGGGTGAGGCTGTGCGTACACTCCTGCCCCCGGGCGCGCTCTCAGGCATCGGGAATGTCAAGGTGCGCAAGGTCGTAAGGCTTGCTATTTCGACCGAGGAAGCCGAGAGTATAGTAAATCGGGGCGGCAAGGGCGCCCTTCGTAGCGAGGGGCAGAGGCAGGTTTTGCGCTTCCTTCTTGACAAGTGGCGAGCGGATATAGAGATTGTCCGTGCCCTCCCCGATGTCACCGCCGCCAATATCACCGCCCTTAAAGAAAAAGGGTATATTAGAATTGACGAATACGAAGAAATTAGAAACCCCTATGCCGAATACGCAAAGGACCGTGACACCACGCCTATCCGCCTGACCGAGGCGCAAAAAAACGCCTTCCAAAGTATAATGGAGGAGTATTCCCACCCCGAGGCAAGGGCGGCCCTGCTCTATGGAATTACCGGTAGCGGCAAGACCAAGGTTATAATGAAGGCTATTGACCGCACCATTTTTGACGGCAAAACCGTCATTATGCTTGTGCCGGAAATATCCCTCACCCCCCAGACGGTAAACATATTCTGCCGTCGATATGGCGAGAGGGTTGCGGTTATTCACTCCTCGCTCTCCCAGGGCGAGCGCCTTGATGCCTACCGCCGAATAAAGCGCGGTGAGGTGGACCTGGTTATAGGTACACGCTCGGCAATCTTTGCTCCCCTTGAAAATATCGGTATGATAGTAATAGACGAGGAGCACGAGCACACCTACAAGTCCGAGAGCGACCCTAAGTACCACGCACGCGACATCGCCGCCTATCGATGTGGCAAGCACTCTGCCTTGATGCTCCTGGCATCTGCGACCCCCTCGGTCGAGAGCTTTTACAAGGCGAAAAGCGGCGCGTATAGATTGGTCCCGCTTCGTGAGAGGTACGGTGGAGCAAAGCTGCCCACAGCGGTTATAGTGGATATGCGCGAGGAG
>JAZSMN010000197.1:0-2077 GCA_045535925.1 Eubacteriales bacterium | reverse complement strand
ATAACCCTGATGGGACATTGCATTATACACCTACCTATCACTTCTTGTCACCGAGGGTGAGGTGTCTTGGAAGACCGTCAACCCAGAGCGGGTCGATTTCCGCTTGGATAAGGGGTCTTATATAATGCACGAGTTCGCTTGTGACATATGTACCGTCCTCGTTTATCCACTCTCGGGGCACCTTCTTTTCCACATTTGCAATCTTGTGGACGTCGGCAGGATGGGTGATGCACATATAGGGGTCCTCAGAAACGCGCTGAAGGGTTATAACCTGACCGCTTCCGCCCTCAAAGGCGAGCTTTACTGCCGCGCCACCACAGTTGAAGGCCTCGGTGAGGTCTATACGGCTGGTCATATGCGCCGCGCATCTTTGCAGCGAGGAAAGCTCGATAGCACGGGTCTTTACCTTAAATCTCTTGGCAATCTCCGCGGTAAGATATCTTGCAGTACCTGCCAGCTGCTTGTGACCGAAGGCGTCCACGTAGTCGATATGCTCCTGAAGCTCGCAGACGTATCTGCCGTCGGCAATCTTGATACCCTCGGACACAGCGATAACGATAGAGCGCTCCTGTTTGAGAAGTTCGCCAACCTTCCCTATAAAATGGTCGGGGTCAAACACGGTCTCGGGCATATAGATAAGGTCCACGCCCTCGCAGTCTTCACCCTTGGAGAGCGCTGCCGCCGCGGTGAGCCAGCCCGCGTTACGACCCATTATTTCGATAATCGAAACCACAGGATAGTCATATACAAGACCGTCGCGAATAATCTCCTTGGTGGTGGCGGCGATATACTTCGCGGCACTACCAAACCCGGGAGTGTGGTCGGTGATAGCAAGGTCGTTGTCAATGGTCTTTGGCACACCGACAAAGCGAATAGGACTGTTTATCTTCTCGCCATAGTCGGACAGCTTCTTTATGGTGTCCATCGAGTCGTTACCACCTATGTAGAAGAATGCGTATATTTCAAGCTCGCAGAGTATTTCAAAAATCTTCTCATAGACCTCCTCATTACCCTCGATATCGGGTAGCTTGTAACGGCAAGTGCCGAGGAAAGAGGACGGTGTGCGCTTTAACAGGTCCATATCCAGATCATTTCTTATATACTCCGACAGGTCGACAATATTTCGGTCGATGAGGCCCTTGATGCCGTGCACCATACCATAGACGGTATCTGCGCCACGATCCTTCGCGGTCTTAAATACGCCGAGCAGACTCGAGTTTATGACAGAGGTAGGACCACCGGACTGTCCAACAATAACATTTTTCATAACAAACCCCACTTGTTTTGTAAATTTAAAAAGTACACTACGTTTTTATTATAACATACAAATTTTTATTTATCAAGAGGGGAAATTATATAATAAATAGACAAAAATCGCCATCCCCACCATCCCGCGCCAAAGCTCGACAAGAACACCCCAAAACCCAAGCCCCTGCTGTCGAACCTGCGCGGACTGTCAAAGCTCCCTCGCTGCCAAACCCTTCGCGGACAGCAACGAGCTTCACCGAACACAAAACCAAAAAGCAGAGAGAAAAACCAGGACACCGAAAGGTGTCCTGGTTCCTTTTCTAGTGAGCAATTCATAAGCTAAATCAAACCCTTAAACCGCGCGATAAATTGGAATTTGTCTTTGCCGCTTGGAAAAATCAAAGCTTTTTAACTTTAGCGAAGTGCTTAATAAATCCCGATTTGTTGAAAATTATAAACTTGTACTCTTCGCCGCTTGCCAATTTTATAGTCGCAATCGGGAAAACAATCCATTTCCAAGAGAGGTCGACTATTTGAGCAAGAGGTAAAACAAGGTTTTTATATTTTTTATCCACAGTAAGCTTATTAGTCTTGTATGTGATGGAGGTATCATCGATATAAATTCCGCCACCCAATATTCCACCCGAGCAGATTAAACTACACACAAATGATTTTTTCATTAGAAGACCCTCGTTTTCAATTTTTGGATTTTCTTGAGTTTATTGTACCATATTTTTTGTTAGAAGTCAACACAATACAGGGCAAGGTTGAGGAGGTGTGCCTCGTACGGGAAGACGCCTCGTCTTGCGAGGCTTCCGACACGGAAGCG
>JAZSMN010000265.1:0-2516 GCA_045535925.1 Eubacteriales bacterium | reverse complement strand
CTGCGAGGCTCTGGTTTGTCTTGGTTGTTTCATTTCCTTGTTTTGTAAATTATTGTTTACTTTTGGTGCAATAATTTATCCTATTTTTTTGTATTTTTGCAGGGCGAATTTAGCCCGAATTATGCCCGCCAATCATCAAATTTCTCGCACGGGTGGTGGCTTTGTCGTTAAAGCTTATCCCTTTTACGATAGCATTCTTGCCAAAACGGTCCTTGATATCCACCATTGCCGAAAGGAGAGAGTGCTCCCGCTGGAGAGAGGCCGTGTCGGTGAACATATCCACAGTCACTTGGCTCTCGTCGACCAAATCACCCATGCCGATGGCGACCCTGCGAATAGGGGTCTCTCTATCTGTCGTTCGCGAGTAAATCGAGAGATAGTAGTCGGTTAGCTTTAAGAGTGAGTTTGTACATTCGGGCAGGCGCATCGAGCCTCCTGTGGGTGGGGGCGAACAAAATGACGGTGTGCCGTATTTTCCGGTATAATTGTAGCCTATGCTGAGCGATATGCTGTCGGTGGCACGGTGGGTGGCTATAAGCTCCAGGGTGGAAATCTCTATCATTTCCTTGAGTATAATCTCGGCATCCTGGTAGGAATAGGGCTCGAAAAGCACCTGGCTATTAGTGTGCGAGGTAGCTCTCGGGGTATAGGACTTTATCTCGGCTATCGTGCAGGGCTCCCTGCCATTTGCGTGGTCTATGAAGTACTCGGCATTGACGCCAAACTCTCGGTAAAGCACCGCCTCGGGCATAGCGGCCACCCCAGCCAGGTCATAGACACCAAACTTAGCAAGCCGCCTGGCTATCCCCTGCCCTATGTTCCAAATATCGGTGATGGGACGGTGGTGGGATATGCGCTTTTTGAACATTTCCTCGTCCAGATAGGCGACAAAGTCGGGCGATTTCTTTGCCTCAATGTCAAGGGCGACCTTCGCCAAAAACAGGTTTGTTCCAATGCCAGCCGAAGATCGAATGCCCGTCTCGGTGTAGACCTCTCGCATCAGGGTGTCAACAATCTGCCTCGGTGTCTTTGAATAGAGGCGGGTGTAGGGTGTGAGGTCGATAAAGCATTCGTCGATAGAATAGACGTGAATATCATCCGGACTGATATGGCGCAGATAGATAGAATATATCTCTGCCGATTTTTCCATATACAGGCGCATTCTTGGTTTCGCCATTATATACTCAACCCCTTTGGGTATCTCGAACACACGGCATCGGTTTGGTATACCGAGCGACTTCATAGCCGGGGTAATGGCGAGGCAAATGGTAGCCTCCTGCCTGTCGGGGTCGGCAACGACGAGGTTGGTGGTAAAGGGGTCGAGCCCCCTCTCTACGCATTCCACCGATGCGTAAAAGCTCTTCAGGTCTATGCAGGCATACACTCGGTTTTCGGCCTGTGGGGTTTCGTCCTTCGGCATAATGCGTCCTCCTCTCGTTTTGCTCCTGTTTGTAATTATATCTGTTTTTCACCATTCACCTGTACGGGTGGCTGTATTGATGGGTTATGCCAAATCCTTGATAACCTTCACCGCTACGCCCTGTACCTCCACGTGGAAGGGGTGGATGTCGGAATATGCCGGGTTTTCGGCGTGGAGCACAGGCGCACCGTTTTTGTTTATAAAATAGCGCTTTAAGGTGGTATCGGTGCCGTCAACGAGTGCAACTATAATTTTGCCTGTTTCGGACAGGGTTGTCCTGCGGATAAGGACCAGGTCACCGTCGTCAATGCCAGCACCCGTCATAGAGTCACCGTCCGCGCGCAGTAGATAGCAGTCGCCGTCCAGCCACTCCTCGGGCAGGGCCACATATCTTTCTACCAGGCCCTCGTGCTCCTCGGGCAGGCCGCAAGGAATTGCGCCAAGGACCGGAACAGAGCGGAAGCCTGTGCGCATCCTCTGTTGCCCCTTCACCCTAAGGGTGTCCCTGCCGTTATACTCGACAAGCCCCCTATCAGCCAGGGTTGTCAGGTAGCGATAGCCCACCGAATTTGACATTCCCATATACTCGATAATCTCGGAAAACTTGGGCGACTGTCCGTTGTTCGCACGGATATATCCCTTGATGTATTCAAGCATCCCTGTAAGTTTTTCTTCATTCATTCTTTTCATAGCATTCCCTCTCATAAAAGAAGTATTAGTTCTTTTATATTATACACCCCTCGGGCTAGGTTGTCAAGAGGTACTTCAAA
The DNA here is from genome assembly GCA_045535925.1 of Eubacteriales bacterium. GTDB lineage: Bacteria > Bacillota > Clostridia > Oscillospirales > CAG-272 > UBA1740. Next base: position 326 of record JAZSMN010000265.1, on the reverse strand, counting down.
GGAAGTTCTTTGAATGTATACATATTTTTTGGAAAGCAACACATTCCCTCTTGTCTTTTAGAAAAAGGGGCTAAAAATAAAAAAAGATATTGACAAACGCCTGGTAATATGGTAATATAATGTGGCGATGAAAAGTTGCACAATGTAGGTGTGGCGGAATACGTTAGCGAGCGTAGCGAGTCTACGTTGCAGACTGCGCTGGAAGCGCGGATGACAATTCGGTTTCTCACCGAGTAATAAATAGAGAACAAATTTAATATGCGGACGTGGCGGAATTGGCAGACGCGCTGGTTTCAGGTTCCAGTGAAGCAATTCATGTGGGTTCA
>JAZSMN010000186.1:0-5438 GCA_045535925.1 Eubacteriales bacterium | reverse complement strand
TGGAAATAAATATTTTTAAGGAGATACAAAAATGGCAGGTCTTTCACTTAGACACATTTACAAGAAGTACCCCGGCGGCGTTACCGCTGTATCCGACTTCAACCTTGAGATCAAGGATAAGGAGTTTCTCATCTTCGTTGGTCCTTCGGGTTGTGGTAAGTCTACTACTCTTCGTATGATCGCAGGTCTTGAGGAGATCACCGAGGGCGAGCTTTACATAGGCGACAGATACGTTAACGACGTAGCTCCCAAGGACAGAGACATAGCGATGGTGTTCCAGAACTACGCTCTTTATCCTCACATGACCGTTTTTGACAACATGGCATTCGGTCTTAAGCTCCGTAAGGTTCCCAAGGAAGAAATCAAGAGAAGAGTTGAAGAGGCTGCAAGAATACTCGACATCTCCCACCTTCTTGAGAGACGTCCCAAGGCTCTTTCCGGTGGTCAGAAGCAGAGAGTTGCGCTCGGTCGTGCGATAGTTCGTAACCCCGCAGTATTCCTTCTCGACGAGCCTCTTTCCAACCTTGACGCAAAGCTTCGTGCGAGCATGAGAACCGAGCTTACCAAGCTTCACAAGAAGGTTCAGACCACCTTCATCTACGTTACTCACGACCAGGTAGAGGCTATGACCATGGCTACCCGTATCGTTGTAATGAGAGACGGTCTTATCCAGCAGGTTGACACTCCCCAAAACCTTTATGATTCTCCTTGCAACCTCTTCGTTGCAGGCTTCATAGGCACTCCTCAGATGAACTTCATTACCGGCAAGCTTCTTAAGAAGGGCACCGACCTTGTTGCTATGTTCGGTACTACCGAAATCAAGCTTCCCCCCGAGAAGGCTAACAACCCCGACCTCAAGGAGTACATCGGCCAGGAGGTTATCTTCGGTATTCGTCCTGAGGCTATTCACGACGAGCCCATGTACCTCTCCACCTTGTCCGAGACCACTATGCAGGTTGACGTTGACGTTACCGAGCTTATGGGTGCAGAGATTTATCTCTACCTCGGCTTTGAGGGTATGGAGGATGCAACCAACGGCAAGAATATCATTGCAAGAGTTTCCTCTCGTTCCACCGCTCGTTCTGGCGACAAGATTACCGTTGCTATCGACTCGAGCCGTATCCACATCTTCGATAAGGATAGCGAGAAGTGCATCTGCCACTAATTTTAAGCTGATTTATACAGCCTGCGCGAATGCCCAATGGGTGTTCGCGCAGTTTTTTTATTATTACACATATTATTTTAAAATCTTTGCTTGACGAGAGAAATAAATATTGTTATAATTAAATAAGAAAAGAATTATGGGAGGTCATTATGCCTACTGTTACTCATAAAATGCTCGCAGACAAAAAGGGTCAGTTCCGCACACTTCTCGCGGCATATAAGAAAAAGATAGAAGCAGGGATGCCCAAATTCAAGAGCTCCTGTGACATCCTTGTTGCGAAGGTAAAGGACTATAATGCCAAGCAAAAGGAGTTTGACAAGACCTGCAACTCAAGAAATGGAGATAGACTCGACAAAGCGATAGAGGCGGCAAAGATAGCATATACCAACTACTCGGACAATCGCACCTCCCTGATTTTGATACATACCACGGTTTTGGGTGAGTATGACAAGCTTGTCGAGATGTCGGATGCCACCTCGTCCATAGAGGGTGATAAGTGCAGGACAGAGCGTGAAACCTATGTCAAATATTTCACCGACCTCCTTGTCAAAAACAGCAAGAGCCTCGAGCAGATAACAATCCCCGCGTTCCTCCTCACTGGTGAGAAGAAGACCGAGGAAGCTCTGGAAAATGAAGAAAAGGAGACAGAAGAAGAGCCCGTGGCGACCGAGCCTGAGACCACACCCGACGAACCCACAGCTCCAAAGGCCGCGAGTGTTACCTCGGTGAACATCGCTCCTATAACCCTCGACGTGTCGAAAATAGTAGAGCGCGCGATAAGTGCCGCTATGGAAAAGCTCCGCATTGGAATGGAGAAGAAGATTGAGGAATATATCGCCACTCTTGTGATACCCACACCTCCCACCGCACCCACTCCTGACAATTCTGGTGCTACTTTAGGTGCTGGAGCCGATGCCCTCAATACTGTTGCAGAGTATGAGGAGCAGATAGCTAAAAAAATAGCTGATATTTGCACCACCTTGAAGGGCATAGTGGACGGACTTGTAGGTATTTCTGCTACCGCATCCGAGCTTGGCGAAAAACAGCAGCAACTCGCCGCACTTCAAAAGCAAATAAACGAGATGCAGAGACAGGCTGTCCGCGACCAGCAGGGCGTTTCGGTAAACCAGAGGCTCATAAGCGAAGAACTTTCCTCCGTGGTGAGAGAGACCACCGACCTTCTCATGTCGCACACAACCCTTACTACTCAGTTCGAACAGATTAAAGAATAATCTGTTTTGCTCTTAAACAAATAAACAAGGGCAAAATAAAAAGCCCTCATCGAGGGCTTTTTATTAACTATTACAAAATGAGGGTGGAGTCTTCGCCATCGGCAAACATACCGTCTGCCTCTATGGCAGCATACTGTGCGTGATAAGCGTCGATAACAACCTCCTCGAGCTTGGCTCTAAACTCGGAGTTTATGGGATGAACCACATCTCTATATGTTCCGTCGGGGTTCTTTCTCGAGGGCATAACGATAAAGAATTTTTCTCTTGCGTAGATAACCTTAATATCGTGTACTGCGAGGCAGTCATCGAAGGTTACAGATGCGATAGCCTTCATGGGTCCCTCGTCAAAGAATTTTCTCATTTTAATGTTTGTGATTGTCATAGTTTGTATCCTTTCCTTTTGTGCCGTGGCGCATTGTTGTTTTTCTGCATATAGTATACAGGAAGAATATTAATAATATTCATTGGATTTTTTAATTAGTGTTAAATGATTTGTTAATATTTAATTACGAAAAAGGGGTATCCTGTCGCAGTTCGTAGAGTTATGTCATTTAATTGTATACAAGCAAGAAAAACAAAAATTAAGGAGCTTCTTAAAAACAAGGGTGCAAGAATACATTTTGTAGGAATACTTGGCGCAGGGATGAAACCGCTGGCACTCCTTTTGCTAAAGCGAGGGTATACCATAAGCGGCTCGGACAGCGGTGAGGTAGCGAACGACCTGCCGCCCAAGATAGCTTTTTACCCTACCCACGCATGCGAAAATATAAAGGGGGCATCCCTCGTTGTGGCAAGCTTTGCCATAGATGATGCTTGTCCTGAACTGGTTGTGGCTCAAAGGGAGGGAATACCCGTGGTTTATCGCGCCGACCTTCTCGGTGCCTTAATGGAGGATTTCGTCTCTCCTATCGGTGTATGTGGCACCCACGGCAAGAGCACAACCACGGCTATGCTACACCGCATTTTCTCCTACTCTGGCCTGCTACCCACCACAATATGTGGCGCAAAGCTTGAGTGCGGCTCATCGCTTGTCATAGGAAAGGATGATTTTCTCATTTACGAGGCCTGCGAATACAGGGATGCGTTCCTCTCCTTTTCGCCAAAGGCGTCGGTGGTGCTTAACATAGAACTGGACCACACAGACTACTTCCACGATATTTCCGAGATGCTAATATCCTATGCCTCAGCACATACTACTTGCGGTCAGGTTATATTTAACATAGATGACCCTTTAGCCCATACCCTATACGCCCTCTTTCCGCATAGAGCCATAGGCTTTGGTACCTCTTGGGAGGCAGACTATCGCTACCAGATTGTTCGGTGTGACGATAGCGGAAGCGAGGTGCTTGTAAACTACGATGGCGGGGAGAGTATAATATACCTATCCGTTATCGGTAGGGCAGCCGCCATAGATGCGGTAGCCGCCTTTACCCTTGCCCACTCCCTGGGGCTTGATGCCCTCGCTATATCCGAGGCGCTATCCGCTTTCCATGGTATAGGGCGCAGATTAGAGAAGCTTTGCACTATCGGTAGCAAGGATATTTATTACGATTATGCCCACCACCCCACCGAAATTCTTAACACGGTATCCACCCTTCGCGGGATTTATGGGCGAGTGGCGGTTGTCTTTAGGCCACATACCTTTTCGCGTACCGAGGCGCTCTTTGATTCTTTTGTTTCCTCGCTTTCGGGGGCGGACAGCCTGGTTATCCTTGATACCTTTGCCGCCCGTGAGAGCAAAGGGCAGAACAGAGGTGCCCACGAGCTTGCTGAGGCTCTCTCTTGTCCCGTATTACCCTTCGAGTCCACACTATCTTATGCGCTTGGGAGCGATACGGGGGCCGTTGTCTTGATGGGCGCGGGGGATATTACCCCACTTGTCGACGAGGTGTTAAGACTGTCAAAGATAGATAAAGTGTAGGGGCGTGTTAAAAAACAGCAACAAAACGCAAACAATTATGTACATTTAGGACTAAAATATGTGCCTAATGCCATTACATATAGCAGAGCTGTTATGAAAGGCCACAAAACCAATCTCTGTGTTTGCTAAAGATACATATTTTACCGTTTATAAGGAAGGATAAATAAAGCAAAATGAAAGAAAAATTGCTTGTAAGCGCCTGCCTTTTTGGGGTAGGATGCAGATATGACGGACTTTCAAAGCCAAATCCCGAGGTAATATCATTATCAGATGAATATGAATTAGTACCCTTTTGCCCCGAGATTTACGGCGGACTCCCCACCCCTCGCACCCCGAGTGAGATAGTAGGTGATAGGGTGGTTATGAAGGACGGCACAGATGTTACAGCCCAGTACCACAAGGGCGCCACGGAGGCGCTCCGCCTGTGTAATTTTCTCGGCATAAATAAGGCTTGCCTTAAGGCAAAGAGCCCCTCCTGTGGCATCGGCTTGGTTTATGACGGTAGCTTTAGCGGTCGCCTTGTCGAGGGCGACGGTATTACCGCCAAGGTACTTAAAGAAGCTTCTATTCTGGTCTTTACTGAGGACCATCTTGGAATATTAAAAGGATAAATTTTAAAATAAACATTGACTTATGAAAGGGTGTGACCTTATGGACGATGGACGAAGTAGTCTGTTGAAAGAAATGAAAGAAAACGAGTTCACGGCAAATGCGGTCGCACTCCGCACCCGTCCGTGAGAAAGGATGGAAAATGGAAAGAAAAGAAGAATTAGAAATGGAAAATGAAGAAGAGGTTTCTGTCGAGATGACAACCGAGACCGAGGAATACGAGCAGCTTATTTCCGCAGATGAGAGGGAAGTAGATATAGAAAGTCTGGAAACCCTCTTGAAAGAAAGACGTTATACCGAGCTGCGTCGTCAACTTGAGCCTATACCTGCCGTCGACCTCGCCGAGATTATAGGCGATATCGAGACTCGTTTCCAAACCCTCCTCTTCCGCCTTTTACCAAAGGAACAGGCGGCAGAGACCTTCATCGAGCTTGATGTAGAGCTTCAAAGAACGCTTATCGAGGGCTTTAACGATGCCGAGCTTGCCGCTATCTTGGAAGAGCTGTATCTT
>JAZSMN010000130.1:0-4566 GCA_045535925.1 Eubacteriales bacterium | reverse complement strand
CCCGGAGGGAGGCTTTCTCACTAACCAAAATTTCAAACTTAAACTTTACGTTTTATATCAACAATAACATAGAAAGGCACACTTCTTATGTGAAGTGTGGCTTTTTAAATAAAAAAAAAAATTAAATTAAACCTCTGCGATAACCTCGACCTCGACCAAAGCGCCCTTGGGCAGGTCTTTTACTGCTACGCAGCTTCTGGCGGGCTTCTCTGTAAAGTACTTTGCATACACGCCGTTGAAGGCTGCAAAGTCGGACATATTCGCAAGGAAGCAGGTGGTCTTTACTACCTTGTCAAGCGAGGTGCCGGCCTCGGCAAGAACGGCGGCGAGGTTCTTTATTACCTGCTCGGTCTGTTCCTCAATGGTGGTGACCTCTATGCTTCCGCTTGCGGGGTTGATTGGAATTTGTCCTGAGGTGTATACAAGATTTCCTACTATCATAGCCTGGGAATATGGACCTATTGCCTCGGGGGCGTTGGGGGTGTAAACCTTTTTCATCTCTGTTCTCCTTTAAGTTTGAATGTAAAAATTTGATAGCCTTTGCCTCACTCAGCAAGGCCGTGGACAAGACTCTATGGCCTTAATTTCTTGTCTTAATATGAAGGGTGGGGTTTACTATCTGGTCGCAGGCCGCCACCGTGGTCTCTCGCGCCTGTAAGAGGCGCATACCGATGTTTTCGATAATGTTTTTTGGAGGCATTGGCAGATAGCGAAGCTCCTTTGCATTTATCTGCCCCGACTTGGAAACGATGGACATATATCTATCGTATATAGTCGAGTTAAGCAGAGCAAACAATCCCCAGACAAGGCGAGCGCACATTTCCTGTGACTTGTCCTTGGTGTCTATATAGTTTATCTTGTTGTGGGTGCTTATATGCGAGTACTGGGGCATAGCACCTGCCATATGTATAGCACAGGACAGCAGTCTTTCATCGCTCTTGGCAGGCACACGCTTAATAAACACCATATTCTTGTTTTTCTGTATAAGTGTGGGGTTTGTCGCCGCTATATACTGATGCTTTATAGGCATAGGGAAGTGCACCTTGCCACCCTGAATTGCCACAGGGCGAATAAGGGGAATACATCCTCTCATAGGCTCGGAGAACAGAAGCCCCCCGCATCTTGAGTCAAGCACAAGACCTGTGGAAGCCTTGAGTCCCAGCGAGTCGAGCGTCTCGGGGAAGGCGGAGAAGTATTTGACGATATTTGCATCCTCGTGGCTCTTGGGCAGAGTGAGTGTACCGTCGGCCTTGTCTACCACAAAGGCATAGGGCTGTGGCTCAAGGACGGTTATATTCTCTGGCTTGCCCCAGTCGGTGGAGGTGGTGATAAGTATAGAGTTGGGCTTTGGCGCCTTTCTATACGAGAGAATTATAGACTTTTTGAGGGGTACGGCGCGCTTTGTGTTCTTCTGCTTGCCGACAAAGAGGTGTATCTTCTCCAGCGAGATAAGCTCCGCCATCTCCTTGCGATAAGCGGCGAGGCTCTGGGCACTTGCCACCGAGGTGGGGAGCATAATCACAAGTCGACCGCCGTCCTCCAGGTGCTTTGCTGCCATCTTTGCAAAGAGGTAGGCCGCGTTAATCTTCACCTGGGTGACTCCTCCCGCTCTTGATGCCTCGGAGGAGCCCTTTTCCACCAGGTCTGTGGGGGGATTGCATATAATTATGTCAAACTTGTCCTCTACAATATCGGTCATTGTCACCGTGTAGTGCCCCTTGGACTCGGTGATATAGTTTTCCTCATAGACCGTGACATACAGCTTTACATCATAGTCGTGTCTTGCCTTTTTTCTGACCCTCTCCAGGTTGTCCTCAAGCATGGGGATAAAGTAGGGGTTGTTCTCGTAGCAGGTGAGGAAAATAACCTTGCAGTTTTTGCATCTTTTGCAGATTTCCTCTACCACAGCCGCACTTAAGATACCTGTTCCCGCACCTGGGTCGAGGACGGTGTAAGCAGTCTTCTCGCTGTCGAGCGAGAGCATGTGTGCCATAAGGCGAGCCGTCTCTTTTTTAGTAAAAAATCTTCCGAGCCTCACATTTTCGCTCTTGGATTTCATTCGTATCAACTTGGCAGTGTTTCTAACCGCTAAACCTAACATTGTTTGCTCCTTGTTGTTTTTATTTCTGCCTAAAATTATCTTATGTTCATTTTAACATAATTTACCCCCTCTTTCAAGGGATTTTGAAAAAATATTGCAAAAATTGTTGCAAAATATACTAAACAATGTTATACTTATTTATATAAAAATGTTTTTACCGACCCCTTTTTCTTTTGGGGTCGAAATTACAGACCAAAGCGATTTATTATAGAAAAAAGCGAGGAAAAAATAATGAGCGAGACTCTAGAGAACAAAAAACTGAAGTTTTTGCACTGCAGCGATATACACCTTGACAACCCCTTTGTAGGTCTGTCGGGCGAAAAGAGTGACGAGCGCCGCCGTGAGCTTCGCACCGCTTTTATGCGTCTTATGGAGTTTATCAGGGAGAGGGCTATCGACTATGTGCTCATTAGCGGCGACCTGTTCGAGACCGCCTTCGTCACCAATACCACCACTGAGATAATTATTCGTGAGTTCCGCAACTGCCCTGACACCAAGTTTATAATTGCACCCGGCCGTCACGATGCCTATGCCTCAAACCCTGTCTACCTCTCCGGTAGATTGCCCGAGAACTGCTATGTATTCTCTCAGGATACACTCTCTCGTTTTGACTTCGATGAGGACAGACTCACCATTTACGGCTGGGCCTTTGTGAAGGATAGGATAGAGGTAAGCCCTCTTTATGACAAGCATATCGACGACAGCTCCAAGATAAATATTGTTCTTGGCTATGCCGACCTGGATGGCGACATCGACTCGCCTGTTTGTGCTATATCCACCCAGGACCTCAAGAAGTTTGGCGCAGATTATTACGCACTCGGCTCTCGCCATGCCAAGACCGAGATTGCCAAGCGCGCAGGCTATACATACAGCTATTGTGGTTCGCTGGAGTGCACCGGATTTGACAAGCCCGATGTGGGTGGTGTCTGGATGATTACCATCACTCCCAAGGAGGATGCCGACCAGTTTGCCGTAGAGTACAAGCACTTTGCCTTCGGTCACATTCGTTTTATCACCGAGCAGATTGATATCACAGGCGTAAATGCCAACAACGAGATTATCAATCGTATCAGCCGCCTTATCAGCAACAAAAAGTATGGTATCGAGACCGCCCTCCGTGTAGAGCTTGTGGGCGACGTTGTCCCCGACTTCACTGTTCCTGCCCACCTCGAGTGCGACGCCTTTGGCCTTTATTACTTTGATATGGTGGACAAGACCCTGCCTCTCTATGGCACCGAGCATTTTAAGAGAGATATGTCGGTGGCTGGCGAGGTATACAGACGCCTTTATGCTATGCTCACCTCAGAAAACGAGGAGGACAGACTTATCGGTGCTCGTGCATTCCGTGTGGCTCTCGCCTCCCTTGAGGGCAAGGAAACCGAGCAGTAATATTGTATAGGAAAGAGGAACCGACTGTTGTTCCTCTTTTTTACACCGTTTGGCATATAATGGGGTGAGGCATCGCGGACAACCACAGCGCCCTTGTGTTTTGAAAATCTAATCTAAAAAGGAGTGAGAATATGGTAGAGTGGTCATATTTCTATGGTGAATACTTGGATTTGCCCGACTCAAGGCTAAAGTCATATATCTCGCGCCTTGAGGATGTAGACTCATCGGACGAGTTGGTAGAGGTGGTTATGGATATCCAAAACGAGGATATCAAGTCTATGCTTGTCCGCAAGGCGCTGGAGCTTAAGGTCGAGTTTAATATGGATAACTTCAGGTGGCTAGTGGATGAAATTCCCGACGACTTATACCTAAAGCTTATAAACGAGGCACCTATCGACTTTGGCACGAGCGAGGATGTTACCAGCCTGCTTGAGGACCTCTTTAACGAGGAATATATCGACGCTATTTATAAAAGGGCAATCAAGTCGGGCATTAGGTTTACCTGCGACCAGCTGGAGCGCATGGATATGGTGGATGACGAGCCCGACCCCGAGCCCGAATACGAGCCATCAATTTCAGACACCGCAGCGATGGGTTGCCTCGGCTTTATCCTTGGCAACTGGCTCTTCGAGCTTTTCCACAAAAAGGATAGGGAAGATAGGACAGACCATAGATGAAATGCAGGCATATTTGATTTTTAAGGTGGCGCCGGTCGACGCGACGGTAAAATCGCGAGAGACTAAATAACAAAACAAGCCCGAGGAGTTAGTTCCTCGGGCATTCTGTTTGCAAATTTTAAATGGAAAATTATGTGTGCAATTATCTATAAAACACAAACAAACCCAGTCTATAAGTCAAGGTGTGTGGTCATAACAGGTAGATGCTTGTGTTATGGTGTTGTAGTAGTCTGGTTATTCGCGTTATCCTCTGCAAGCTTTGCGGTATAGAGTGCCACATTTGCGCTTATTCTTGTGTGCAAAACTATGCTCGCTAAAGCCTGGAATCCGATGGACAACAGATATGCAGAAATAAAAACAGAGCCAATAGCTATCGCGCCAGCAAGCAAGACTACAAAG
>JAZSMN010000160.1:0-1712 GCA_045535925.1 Eubacteriales bacterium | reverse complement strand
AAAGCTTTTATTCGCCTGTCTTCTCAAGAATAACGATAGACTGATCGTTCTGGGGCTGGCCGTACTCAGCAACCTCCTTGGTCCAACCAATTTCGGGGCAATAGTAAGCGATAAATACATTACCTGTATAGAGAAGATTCATCTCATATACACCAGTACCCTCAGTAAAGGACTTAACATTTCCGTCATCGTCAAGAGTATAGCAGGTACCACTAGATCCGTACTGAAGAAGGTTTCTCAAGTACTCATCTGTGTTAAGTGCATAGATGATATCCATACATCTGTTGTAATAGTTATTGTACTCGTTTTTGATAATAGAAGCAACATCGGAATCTACATTGCCGTTTTCGAATCTAACATCCTTTTCGTGGCGGGCAATTGCAAATGCACTCGAAAATACCTCAGCTCTGTCAACAACGGGGTAACCATTGGGGTTCTCCTCTGTTCCGTCGGGGTTGCAGATATATCCCTGGGACTCATAGAGTGCCTTGTCTGCATATGTGCCGCTAACAAACTTAATGCTCTCTTCAACGGTAAAACCAAGCTTGCCGCCAAAATCGGGATCTTCTACCCTTGCGATAAACTCGAGTGTAGCCTCTGCGTCACGAGAGGTCATCTTGCTTGTACGATTGCTACCAAAGTTAAGAGCCTGGGCAACCTCCTCGTTGATAAGTATGTAGTTGTACTCACCAATTACGTGGTTGTTGGGAACACAGTAGTTCATAGGCTGCAAAGAGCTAACGCCCTGCACCGACTCGTACATAAGCGAAGCCTCGATAAGCGATTCGCATATCTTTTTGTTAAGCTGACCATAGGCGGCAGAGTCAAACTGATTGGTTATATTCGCAAGTAAATTGCTGCTGTAGAGCGAATCAAAGAGACCGACACTATTAATTAGAACTATATCCGCTTTATCTTCTCCCGAGAGAGCAAGATCGTTTGTAACAGTAGCGGCATACTCTGCCTCGGTCAAATAGTGGATATCGAGTGTAGTATTAAATTTTTCATTAAGATACTGATTAATAAGGAACTCGACAGTAACCATAGCGTTTTCGGTAGTAGACTCACCTACGATAATGTAGAAGTCAAGCTCAAGATCCTCTACAACAGTCTCTTGATAACCGAGCTTGTCAAGTTCTGTCTGCGCACCAGTGACAACATCCTCATCACAGCTGACGAGAAGAAAGCACAAAAGCAATGCACATATAGCCAAACATATAAACTTTTTCATTATTAATGCCGTCCTCCAAAAAGGGATATTTATTCCAAATTATTTTACTATATTTTTATAAAAAAGTCAAGTCATTTTTTTATCTTTACCAAACCGCGCAAAATAAAGGTAAGGTTGTACAGATAGCCCGCCAATATTTTGTGCAAAATGATAGTTTAGTTGGCTAGATAGTCACGAAGAGTCTTGGATCTGGATGGGTGACGAAGCTTACGAAGAGCCTTTGCCTCAATTTGTCTTATGCGCTCTCTTGTAATATCAAACTTTTTACCAACCTCTTCGAGTGTACGAGGTCTACCATCATCAAGACCGAAGCGAAGTCTAATAACCTGCTCTTCTCTGGTGGTGAGAGTGTGAAGAATATTGGAGAGCTGCTCCTTAAGAAGCGAGTAGGATGCGCTATCAGAGGGAGCGGGAGATTCGTTATCCTCCACAAAGTCCCCAAGGTGGCTATCCTCTTCCTCACCGATGGAAGTCGGATCGT
>JAZSMN010000062.1:0-1927 GCA_045535925.1 Eubacteriales bacterium | reverse complement strand
GGGATTGAAGAACCAGACCGCGCCGCTTTTTGGCATAGCCGAGGCGGTAAATCCGTCGAAGATATAGAGGTCATAGCCAGCCTGCTCTTTGAAGGAAGAGGGGGAGATGGCATCGACGAAAATGTGTCCGCCTACCGAGGTGATAGCGCTCTTTATAAAGAAGGGGTTGGAGCTGACAAGGAGCGCGCGATAGGAGTTTGCCGAGTCTACATTATATAGAATTACCTCGTTGTCCTCGGCAAGAGAGTCCTCCGCCTCGATGCGGAGTTTTAAAGAATAAAACTTGGAGTTTTCTACCCTAATCTCAAAGGGAACACTCTCGCCATTGATAAGGGATACCTCGATTGTGGTGTCGGGCTCTCTATCACTGGTTGTGTCGGCAAGTGTGGGGTAAATGGTAAGCGAAATTGTCGCCTTTCCCTCCACGCCGTATGACATAACCTCGCCAAAGAGGCTGATGTTACCCGAAGAAATAGTGTAATAGGCATCCTCGATAGAGAGGTTGCTCTCGTTTTGTGAGGGGTTTATATGGGTTATGCCCTCTCCTACCTGATAGTCCGCGTCGCTGACAAGATAGGTGAGCATAGAGGGGTTGGCATTGAAATAGCCCTGTGCGATGCCCAAGGCATCGGTTAATTCGTAGGCGCCGTGCTCGACCTCAACACGGTCAAGCAGAAGAATAGCCTCTTCCTTGTCGGTAAGTGCCTCAAAGATAACCTCGGAGGAGCCTGCCGCGTGGATTAGAGTATAGCGACTTCCCTTTGTCGAGCCCTCTATAATTTCGGCAATTTTGTCCTTGCCTACCTCAAAGCGAGTGGTGTCGCCTGTGGACATAGTCATACTGCCCGAGCCGTCAAGGATAAAGCAGTAGTCATGTGCCTGTCCGGGGAGGACGATAACAGGGTGGGCTATCGACAGTGAGATTGCCACAACCAAGAGAATCTGCAAAATCAGTGAGATTATACCCGACAGCCTGCTTAAAGGATTTCGGCGCTTGAGGAATTTCTCGCTTAATGTCCAAAGGTAGGTGGTGGGGATAACCTGCTCGGTAAACTTATTCTTGAGGATATAGACGAGTATAAGCACGGGAACGCCTAAAAGTCCAAGCAAGCCATATTGATTGAGAAAGGTCATTTCAGCACCTCCCTCTCGACAAGCGAGCCAAAGAGAACATTAAACAGTTCGTCCTCCGCACTCACTAACTGATAGCTCGCGCCACGGGCCTCGCAATATTCCTTTATACGGTTCTTGACAAACTCGAGGGCTGCCTTATATGCGGCGGTGATATCACCGTCAATATTTTTCCTATATTCTCGGCCGATGTCCTCGGAGTCGAAGAAGTGATATTTGCCACGGAACTGGGGCTTTTGCTCCTCGCGAGAGAGGATTTGAAGGCAGAGCAGGTCTCTGCGCTTCTCTACGAGGTGGTCTATCGCCATCTCGTAGTTGCTGTCGGTGAGGAAGTCGGAAATCACAACCGAGAGTCCGTCACCATATCCCACCGAGGTGGGTAGGATAGCATCGGATATGGCACACTCGCCCGAAAACTCGATGCTATTTAAAAGACCTATGGAGTTTATGTAAGAGTCCTTGCCTATCATACCGGAAATGACCTCTTCTACCTCGCTACCCTTTATGGTATAGATAGAAACCTTATCCATTTCGCAGATAGAGATGTACGCGAGGGCGGCGGCAATTTTTATAGCTTGCTCTGCCTTTTTGCCCTCCCCGTAGTCCATAGAACGGCTGGCGTCTATGTATATTCGGGTGTGCATCTGCCTCTCGTCAAGATAGAGCTTGACATATAGTTTGTCAAACCTGGCAAATGCCGTCCAGTCTATCCTGTCGGTGTCATCACCCGCCATATAGTCGCGATAATCGGCAAACTCACAGGACGAGCCATAACTCTTGCTTCGTCTGTTGCCAA
>JAZSMN010000025.1:0-4469 GCA_045535925.1 Eubacteriales bacterium | reverse complement strand
GTTGCTTTCCCTGATTCGCTCTGTACCCACGCGGTAAAGTGCGACCTTGAAATAGAGTATTATATGCTCTCGGATAACCTTGAATTAAGAAAGGCTATAACCTCTGCGGTAAAATATACCGAGAATAAAATCCGCGCCCTGCTTGGCATAAAGAGTAGGCTGGCGGTAAAAGACCTGCCCGACTCATATAAGGCATATCTTGATAGATATTTTGAGGCACTCTTTAAGCGGGAAAGACTTATTCGCGAGCGAGAAAACGCCCCCGCTTATGAGAAGCTATATGACGCACCCACCGAGGAGCTTTCATTCTCTGGCGCTGATGAAATAGAGAGAGTCTCTTGGTCTACTACTATGCGCCTTGTGGATACCGAGGATATCGAGCTTATTCGTGCCGAAGAAACTACACCGCCCCAAGCAGAGCCAATAGTCGAAGAGGCTACCCTGGAAGAGGATAGGGCAGAAGAGATAAAAGTGCCACAAGTTGACCTTATGGGGCTTTCTAAAGACGATATACTATATTTAGCAAGCAAGCTAATTGACAACATAGGATACACACCCGACAAGTCCTTACCCGAGGATGTAATTGCCGAGAGAATAAACGAGGCATTTGTCGACGGATTTGTAGGGGATTGTGTTTTGGAGTTTGACGGAGAGGGATATTCCGTCATCGATGATTACAAAGAGGATATTATAGAATGGCTTTCGAAAATACTGAAATAAAAGTGCCAAAAAGAATACTAAACACCCTACTTTCCTCGCTTGTCGCGGGCGTAGTGCCTCGTAGCGGCGCACCGTATATAGCAATAGGCAGAAACGAGGAGATAGGCTCTTTACTTGACAACCTTGATACCGTTAGTGACGGTGGTGCAGCTTGCCGTTTTCTTATAGGCAGATATGGTAGCGGTAAGAGCTTCCTTATTCAGTTGATAAGGGGATATGCCCTTGACCGTGGATTTATATGTGCAGATGCCGACCTCTCTCCCGAGCGTAGGCTAACCGGCGGAAATGGAGCAGGTCTTGCCACATATAAAGAGCTAATGATAAACCTTGCGAGCAAGGCAAGCCCCGAGGGCGGTGCGCTTTCCACCGTGCTGTCCCGCTACTATACCAAGCTCCGCACCGAGCTTATAGAAGAGGGAATAATGCCCGAGGACGATGCTTTTGCCAGCAAAATCAAGGCGAAGATTTACCTCACACTCTCCGAGCTTGAGGGAGATGTAGGCGGATTTGACTTTGCACGCGTGCTTGGTGAGTATTACACCGCCATGGTTAATGATAATAACGAGAAAAAGAGTGCTTGTCTTCGTTGGCTTCGTGGCGAATTTTCCACTAAAACCGAGGCGAAAACAGCTCTCGGCTTCTCTGTAAGCTGTATTATAGATGATGAAAACTGGTACAATTTTATTAAGCTTTTTGCCCTGCTTGTAGAAAAGCTAGGATATAGCGGACTAATACTCTTTATCGACGAGTGTGTAAACCTCTACAAGATACCCAACAGAATTTCAAGAGAGTCAAATTACGAGAAGCTTTTGGCTATATTCAATGACACCCTTCAAGGTAAGGCAAAATATCTTGGTGTTATCTTTGGTGGCACACCCCAATTTTTGGAGGATACAAGAAGAGGACTCTTTAGCTACGACGCTCTTCGCTCAAGACTCTATGACTCCAAATATTCCGAGATGGGATATCAAAATCTGTCAGGCCCTGTAATACGTCTTAGACGCCTCTCCGACAACGAGCTTCTCGCTCTTGTTCGCAGACTTACAAGGCTCTTTGCCCAAAGAGAGGGCAGCGAGAAAATGCCGCTTACTGACAGCGAGATTGAGCAGTTTATGAACCACGCACTCTCAAAGGCCGGTGCAGAAGAGCTTATCACACCTCGCGAGATTATAAGAGACTTTTTGACATTGCTTAATATACTTAAGGACAATCCAAGTGCGAGGTTTGAAGAGCTGATAAACCGCGTCACTTTTACCAAAGGCGAGGGTGAACAAGGTGCAAGTTTTGATGAGATGACGGAAGATGCACCTGTTTTGAAAACTCTACCTAAAAAGATAGGAATATTTGATATTGATATTTAATTTGAGGCAGAATTATGAATGAAGCGGAAATAATATTTTCAAGATTCCCTGATTTTATAAAAGAATATATCTACAACCACGGCTGGAGCGAGCTTCGTGAGATTCAGCTAGAAGCGGCTCGAGTCATCTTTGAGAGCGAGGCAAATCTGCTTCTTTCCGGCTCCACAGCATCTGGCAAAACCGAGGCCGCCTTTTTCCCGATTATATCCGATATTTTGGAAAACGGCGACTTTTATAAGAGCATATCTGTCCTGTATATCGCCCCTCTAAAATCTCTTATAAACGACCAGTTTTATCGACTTGACGAGCTGCTTGATATGACGGGAATACCCGTGACACATTGGCATGGTGATGTTAGTGCCTCGCATAAAAACAGCCTGTTAAAGAAGCCCGAGGGTATTTTGCAAATTACCCCCGAGTCCCTCGAGGCTATGCTGATGAATAGGTCTAATGATATACCAAGACTGTTTTCTGGTCTTCGTTATGTTGTAATTGACGAAATCCACAGTATGATAGGTTCGGATAGAGGAAACCAGGTTATATGCCAGCTCTGTCGTATCGCTTCACTTATTGGCTATTCTCCAAGAAGGATAGGATTAAGTGCTACAATAGGTGACCTCACACTCGCCTCCGAGTGGCTTGGTGCGGGTAGCGAAAGGGAGACTATCGTCCCCATACCTAAAAAGGTACCTCTAAAGTGGAGGCTCGGTCTTGAGCACTTCTTTATTCAAAACGACAACGAGGTCCAGTCAAAGCCCGAGGCATCGGTCTGTGACGAAACAGAACGAGGCTCTCGCGCAAAGCTTGACCCTGGCTACGAATTTCTGTATGATATACTGGATAGCAAGAAGGCGCTTGTCTTCTCTAATTCAAGAGAAGAAACCGAGCTTGTTACCGCCACCCTTCGCCAAATAGCGAGAGCGAGGGGAGAGAGCGATATATTTCTCATCCACCACGGCAATTTATCCGCGGCTTTGCGAGAGGATGCCGAGAGAAAGATGAAGGACGAGTCGGTTGCCCGAGCGGTTACCTGTGCTACTGTTACGCTTGAGCTTGGTATAGATATAGGCAGACTTGACCGCGTGGCACAAATGGGTGCCCCCACTACTGTTTCTGGCTTTCTTCAAAGGCTTGGTAGGTCTGGTAGAAGAGGCTCACCTCCCGAAATGGTTATGGTTTACCGCGAGGAAACACCATTACCAAATGCACCCCTACCACAGATAATTCCCTGGGAGCTTCTTCGAGGAATAGGAATAGTAGAGCTATATTCCACCGAGAGATTTATAGAGCCACCGGTAATTAGAAAAATGCCGATGAGCCTCTTGTTCCACCAGACATTAAGCACTATTGTGTCCTGTGGTGAGCTGACCCCTAAGGCGCTTGCCGACAGGGTACTGTCTATGCCCGCATTTGTGGGTGTTAGCAGGGAAACATATCGAGAGCTTATTGTATCAATGGTCAATGACGAATATCTCGAGATGACCGAGATGCGAGGACTTATAATTGGTCTTCGTGGCGAGAGGATAATAAATTCCTTTAAGTTCTATGCCGTCTTTAAGGACAGCGAGGATTATACCGTCAGGTGCGATAGCGAAGAGATAGGAACTATCACCACACCCCCACCGGTAGGCGAGAGGTTTGCCCTTGCTGGCAGAGTGTGGGAGGTAAAAGAGATAGATTTGCCCCGTCGATTGCTATTTGTCAAACTGGTTGAGGGAAAAATGGAGGTCTCTTGGCCCGGCGACGGAGGGGAAATACACACCAAGCTGCTTGTTGCTATGCGTGAGGTTCTTTTCAACCGAAAGGACTATCCATTCCTCGGTGACAATGCTCGTGCGAGGCTCGAAAACGCACGCAGAGTAGCACAAAACGCAGGTATGGACAAAAACCTCTTGGTGTTCCTCGGTGGGCAGAGCTATGTATTGTTCCCCTGGCTTGGCACCCGTCCTTTTAGGACGCTTCGCCGTTATCTAAAACTTAAAGCACAGGACCTTGGCATTTCTGATATACAAAGCGAGGGTTGTTCGTATATAAACTTCAAGGCTAACAGGGACGTAGGCGATAACTTTATAGGAAATCTTCGTAAAATGCTAATGAACGAGGGGATAGATACCCGCGAGTTGGTTGGCGAGAGCGAATGCCCTGTAATGGACAAATACGATGACTATATCCCACCGCACCTTTTGAGAGAGGCCTATGCCAAGGACAGACTCTCTGCCGATGAAGTGCTTGAGAGATTTATTTATGGAGTGTGACTATGATATACGATATACTTGCACCAATATATGATGCTGTAAACAGCGATATCGATTATCCCGCTTGGGCGGATTTTATAGAGCGTATAGTCGAGAAAGAGTCCAAAACCCAACCCGAGCTTGTCCTCGACCT
>JAZSMN010000066.1:0-5177 GCA_045535925.1 Eubacteriales bacterium | reverse complement strand
ATTATCACCGCAGACCACGGAAATGCTGACGAAATGTACGAGATAGACAAGAAGTCTGGCGCACCCAAGGCGGGTAAGGACGGTTCCTTCAAGGCAAAGACCAGCCACACCCTCAACCCCGTACCCTGCATCATCTATGATAACTTCTATTCCGATGGCTACTCGGTAAAACTTGGCAGAAGTGACCTCGGTCTTTCCTCGGTTGCTCCTACTACCGTAAACCTTCTTGGCTACGAGGCTCCCGAAATGTGGGACGAGTCGCTTATCGAGCTTGCATAAGATAACAAGACTTTCATAATTTTCAAATAAGAAAAGAGAGAACAAAGCATTTGCCGAGTTCTCTCTTTTTGCGTGGAGGTGGCTGTTGTGGGAGTGGTGAAAAATGAAGAAATTTTTGCTTTGTCAAAAGAGAAGGTTTTACACCGTGGTTGCTACGCGGCGTCTATCTGCCATAGAGCGACTATGGCGGTAACCAAACTTTTATGTACAAAAGATACATATTTATAAAACGAAAACTGTATAATAATACAAAAATATGTTTGCTATATAAAAAAGCCTTGATTGTTCATACTTTAGACACAATTATCTGTTAAAATAGTCGTCGCTTTATATATGTATATGTTTTTGGAGGTCAAAATGGTTTTCGAAAATCTTAAGGTTAGACATAAAAAATTCGGTGTGGGCGTGGTCCTTTCAAAAGAGGGAAAATATCTCGTAATTCGCTTTGACGAGTGCACGAAAAACTTCGTGTATCCGGATGCTTTTGACAAGTTCCTGACACTTGAGGACGGCTCGATTTCTGACGAAATTCTTTTTGATTTGGAGGTGTCAAAGGGTATTAGGGCACAGATCGAACAGGAGAAGAACAACGAGCGTATCCACTCGATGACCCATGGTATCGTTATCCCCGGCAAGGAGATTGTAAGCGAGGGCGATGACGAGGAAAGCCACCTGAAGGTTAGCGACGTCGAGGAGTTTTGATAATATCCTTACCGACATTGGGGTGAGTCTATCTTAATTAAAAACAGCACGCAGGTCGTACAAGAGGGGTGTATCCTTTTTGTAGATAAGGCTTGCGTGCTGTTTTTATAGGCGCTGATTATATTTATTTAGGGTATTAGGCGAATTTGCTTTGTATTTTTGGAGTTGCAAGGGTAAAACTTGACATTTATATATAAGTATTATATAATTAAATGGAAATAAATGAAAAGCGACTTTATGTCCTTATCTAATAAATTCTAGGTGGAGAAATTATGGATACAAATTTGATATTAGGCTACCTATGTGGCATTGGCTATGGTGGTGTTTGCCTACTTTTATCGCTGATACTCTATAAGCTTGGAGTACCAAAAAGAATAACACGCAAGGTCGTGCATATTCTCGTCGGATTTGAGTGGTTTATACTGTACCACTTTTTCGGCGCAGGGTTGCACTTTTTGTCGGTTTGCATATTCTTCCTTTTGTTGCTTATAATAGCCTATTGGAAAAATCTTATGCCGATGATTTCCTCGGATGGCGAAAACGCCCCCGGTACGATTTACTATGCCGTTGCGATGAGCGGCGTTGCTATACTAGGCTGTTTTGTTCCTGACGTTATGCTACCCTTTGGAATCGGTATAATGTGCACCTCGGTGGGGGACGGCCTTGCGGGGGTAGTGGGTAGCTCGATAACCCGATTTAACCCCAAGATTTACGGTGAGAAAACCCTGTGGGGCAGCGTTTCAAATTTTGTCTTTTCCTTTGTAAGCGCCCTCGTAATTACTAATTTATTCGGAATGGGGCTTTCTATCTGGCAACTTGTCGCTCTTTCGCTTTTGGCGGTGGAGCTTGAGATATTTACAGGCTACGGTCTTGATAATATATCTATCACCTGGGGTGTGACCGCTTTAGGCTACGGATTTCTTCATTATGCGGGAATTACCAGTTATATCCTCCCGATACTACTCTCCCTGCCTGTAATCGGCTTTGCGGTGAAAAAAAGGGCCCTTACGACCCTCGGTGTGATAGGCGCAGTATTTATGGATATACTTATCTCCCTGTCCTTTGGTAATTTTGGCTTTGTTATCCTTATTTCCTTCTTCCTTGGCTCGATTATAGTAGACAAAATTAAGAGACGTGCAAAAAGCCATGATGAGGCTAAAAAGGGGGATACAAGAGACCTAATACAGGTTGTCGCAAATGGCTTTGTCGGTACAGTTATGGCTGTATGCTTTGTATTTTCTCGAGGTAATGTGGCTTTTGCTATTGGTTTTGTTGCCTCCTTTGCCGAGGCGTTTGGCGATACCGTGGCATCGGGCATTGGTGCTTTTTCGATGCGTGTCTATGACCCCTTCAGGCTTAAGAAATGTGAAAACGGCTTGAGCGGTGGTATGTCGCTTATAGGAACATTCTCCGCCCTTGTAGGATGCTTTATTATCGGCTTTATTGCCTTCTTTGTATCGGGTGGTAGCTTTGGCCTATCTGAGGTGCTAATCGTCGGTGTAGCGGCATTTTTGGGCGTTATATTCGACAGCTTTCTCGGTTCTTTGCTCCAGGTTAAATTCCTTTGCCAAAAATGTGGCGCTATAACCGAGAAGACCGTGCATTGCGCCTCGGAAACAACCAAGTATTCTGGCTTTTTACCCATTGATAACGATATTGTCAACTTCTTGAGCGGACTGTTTTCTGCTACTGTCGCCATTGTGGCATCGCTTCTTTTCTTGTGAGAAGAAATCATTTAAAAAGCTTGCAAGAATAAGTTTTAAAAAATAGACTTTAACAGAATGTAAAACCAGTCAGATAGATGAAAATATAGTCTTTTAAATAGTTCAAAAGGGCCTCCCCACACGGGAAGGCCCTCTCTTTTGAGTACAAAATTATTATATTAGTGCTTGCAAGCTATTGCAGGCATTTTTTATAATTTCGAACACTGTTTTTACAAAGCTATTGTGCTTAAAACTTGGTTAGTGGGGTAAAGTTCAATTCTAAAAACAACCAAACCTTACCCCGAACCACCAATTAGTTGGATGCTACGCCGTTAGAATCGGTGGCGTTAAGTTGATCCTGAACAATTTCGGGCACAATGGAGGTCTCTGTTCCCGAACCGTCAAGAGGTCCGGATGTTGAAATTACATCGAGAGAGTCAAACTTCAAAATATCAACTCTAACATTTTCATATTTCTTCATAGTTTCTTAATCCTCCTTATTACTTTGTTGCCTCGCGGTATGCGTTTGCGGACTCGGCATACTTCCAGAGTCTTTCGGTGAGGTTTGCAAGAGCCTCGCCCTTTGTAAGAGCAAATTCATAGTATGCCTTGATGTTGTACTCACCGGTGATATCGGTACCCTTGATGCTGTAAGTAATGGTATCAGCCATTGCGTAAGCATACATAGTAACCTTGATGTAGGTGCGTTCGCCCTCGGTTATAACCTCACAGTCAGGAGTGAAGCCGTTTACACGAATTACATACTGATCTGCGGTGTAACCGTCAGCGATGTAGAAGATGAATGCAGGAGCATTTCCAAGTTCCATTGCGATGGACTGAAGACCCTCGGTGGGTTCCTTAGCTTCCATGTCGGTAGGCTTGGATGTCTCGTCGTAGTTCTCACCGATGATAGCATTGATGGTAGCTACAACTGCTGCGGTCTCTTCGGTGTTCGCATATACATACGCACTTCTGATGTAGGAAAGAATGTCCTTAATCAAGGTCTTTTCTACCTCAAGGTAATTACCAGAGAGAATTGCGTTTGCATACTTAACAATGTTGAGGGTGTAAGCAAGTGTCTTTTCGCCACCAAGCTCGGACTTGTACTTGATTTCGAGGCCTATATTGCTCATTGCCTGTGCTACATCAAGAGCTACAGGAATCTTGTAGTACTTCTGAGTTCCAACAGTGATAACTTCATAACCCTCGAAGCTTGTAATAAGCTTGCCATTAAGAGTTACGGAAATAATCTCGTCAAGTACAGGTACATAAACATTGTATTGAATGTTGGAGTAGAGGGTAAGGTTAGACAGAGGATTGAACCTTGTGGTGTCTTCCTTATACTCTTCTATTACATAGCTTTCACCATTCTTTACAAGGATAGTGCCATTTGCAAGCTTGATGTTTTCAGCAGTGAACTTGCCATCAGCGAAGGTGTTACCGTAGTTAGCGAAGGTAGTGCCCAAGCCAACGATAATGGAGTTGCCTTCTGTTTCAATAGCACCACCATTAAGGATGTATCCATCGAAGGTGCAGTTCTCGAAGTTTACAGTACCGAAATAGTGACCTTTCAATGCATCTGCTTTGAAGAAGTTGTAAGTACCACTTGCAGATTTGAAGGTTGTATCTGTTGCTATGATCTTAGAATTGGAAGAGTATACGCCACTTATTGACTCATAAGAAATATTCTCTTCGCCGGTTATCGTGCATCCTGTGATTTCCATATTAAGGGTTGCGGTAGAATCACTTGCAACGTTAAGTTTGACAAGACCATATCTGTCAGAAAGGATAGTGCTATAAAGGAACTTTACAGTAAGGTTTTGAGCACTGGGTTTTACGTTGATAATACGCTCTTCTGTCCAGGTTTCTCTGCCACTAATGTCATAGTCGGGAGTATCAATGGTGAGGAAGTTCTTATATTCTTCGCTTCCAAGAATGATTGTTCCGTTGTTTTCAGCAGTTATACCGTGACAAATTTCAAGTACGCCGCCAGGAACAGAGGAGTAAATGTGCAGAGTAAAGTCCTTTGCGAGCATCCACAAATTAGATCCACCACTTGCCTGGGAAAGTTTGTGACCTGCAAGGTCAATTTTAATGGTGCAATTGGTAGGATACTCGAAGTAAGCGAGAGAAAGAAGTGTGATGTCCTTCTTGAGGGTGAAGAGAACTTCGCCGTCATAAAGTTCAGGGAAGTTGTTATTTGCTATGAATATCTCACTGAATTCTTCTGCGGTGTAAGGAGTATCTACTCCGTTAATCGTTACAATAACCGTAACATCGGGCTCGGGATCGGGCTCGGGATCAGGATTAGGCTCAACAGGAGTTTCAGCATTGTTAACTACCATCTTGTAGCCATCTGCCTTGATTTCACAGCTCTGTGCAAGTTTAATGTTTTCTGCAGTGAAGTTACCATCAGTGAAGGTGTCGCCGTAGTTAGCGAAGTTAGTGCCGTCACCCATAATAATTGTAGCATTGGGTATAATGCCGGAGTTG
>JAZSMN010000099.1:0-3339 GCA_045535925.1 Eubacteriales bacterium | reverse complement strand
AATTGTCTTCCTAAGACCGCTTGGCCTCCGACTTGTTTGAAGTTTTCTTTGTAGTTGTGGAAGTCCGTCAAAGAAGGTTATTCCCTCCTCTACCGACATTTCAAGCACATCATAAATATTTTTGCCCTTGTATTTTACCTCAAGGGTGTCGCGGTTGTATCTTTTGCCCTTACAAACATCGCACTTAACATACACGTCGGGCAGAAAGTTCATCTCGATACACTTGACACCGTCGCCCTCGCAGGCCTCGCATCTTCCGCCTCTTACATTAAAGGAGAAGCGCCCTGCCTCGTAGCCACGCGCCTTGGCATCTCTGGTCTTGGCAAAGAGGTTGCGGATATCGGCAAAGAGCCCTGTATAGGTCGCGGGGTTGGACCTGGGCGTTCTACCTATCGGGCTTTGGTCAATATTTATGACCTTGTCAAGATGCTCAAGTCCCAAAACCTGGTCGACAGCGCCCGGGTAGGTTATAGCCCTGTTTAGCTCCTTTGCAAGTGTGCGATACAATACCGAATTTATAAGCGAGGACTTACCGCTTCCCGATACACCTGTTACGGCGACAAAGCAACCGAGTGGTATGTCTACATTTACATTTTTAAGGTTGTTTTCTCTAGCACCACGAATAGAGAGATACTCACCGTTACCGCGTCTGCGCTCGGCGGGGATATGGATAACTCGCCTACCGCTTAGGTAGTCACCTGTTATACTTTCCTTACACTGTGCGACCTCTTCGGGTGTGCCTGTGGCAACAACCTCGCCACCGTGAATGCCAGCACCAGGGCCGATATCCACGATATAGTCTGCCTCTCGCATTGTGTCCTCGTCGTGCTCGACTACTATAACCGAGTTGCCGAGGTCGCGAAGGTGCTTTAGTGTGCCGATAAGCTTGCCGTTGTCCCTTTGGTGAAGTCCAATGCTTGGCTCGTCGAGAATATAAAGCACTCCTGTCAATGCCGAGCCTATCTGTGTAGCGAGCCTTATTCTCTGCGCCTCGCCACCGGATAGTGTACCTGCGGTGCGTGCGAGGTTGAGGTATTCAAGGCCCACACTAATAAGGAAGTTGAGCCTTGCTTTTATCTCCTTTAGTACATCCTTGGCTATTACCATCTCGGTTTCGCCAAGCTCGAGAGAACATACAAATTCGTACATTTTCTCCACCGACAGGCGGCATATCTCGTCGATATTCAGTCCACCTACTGTGACACCGAGCACCATTCTTGAAAGTCTTCTGCCTTGACAAATCGGGCAGGCAACCTCCTCGACAAACTGCTGATAGTAGTCGCCACCCATCTGCTTCATTCTTTTTTCTATGATGTGGACTATACCCTCATACTTTGCGGCCTGTTCTCTGCCCACACCACCAAAATAACGGGTTATCTCGTAGGTTCTATCACCTGCGCCGTACATTAAGACGTCTATCTGCTCGTCGGTGAATTCTCCTATCGGCATATCGAGGGTAAAGCCATAGTCCTCGCCCACCGCCTTGATAAGCGGACCTGTCCAGGAGTCCTCGGTCATTGTCTTAAAGCCGTTGGCGGCAATTGCTCCCTCACGCAGGGAAAGATGCTTGTGGGGTAGGAGTTTCTTTACAGATATTCTCTGCATATTTCCGATACCCGCACATTCGGGGCAGGCGCCTATGGGGTTGTTGAAGGAGAACATACGAGGCTCAAGCTCGGGGAATGATATGCCGTGCTCCTCGCAGGCATATTTTTGAGAATATTCGAATTCCTCCTCTTTTTCTCCCGAGCGAGGAACGGTGACAATAGTCACCCTGCCGTCCGCCTCACGAAGCGCACTCTCCACAGAGTCGGAGAGTCGAGAGCGAACATCCTCCTTTATCACAAGTCGGTCGACAACGATATCGATAGTGTGCTTGAGGTTCTTTTCAAGCTCGATGCTCTCGGACAGGTCGTACATATTTCCGTCCACGCGCACTCTTGCATAACCGCTCTTGCGAGCCTCAGCAAAGACCTTTTCGTGCATACCCTTCTGACCCTTTACCTTGGGGGCGAGTACCATAAATCGAGTGCCCTCGGGCAGGCGTAGTATCCTATCTACAATTTGGTCGAGCGACTGCTGCTCTATCACCTTGCCACACACGGGACAATGGGGTATGCCTATTCTTGCATACAAGAGCCTCAAATAGTCGTATATTTCTGTAACCGTGCCGACGGTGGACCTGGGGTTTTTGGATGTGGTCTTTTGGTCTATGGATATAGCGGGGGAAAGTCCCTCGATGAGCTCCACATCCGGCTTGTCCATCTGTCCTATAAACATACGGGCGTAGCTTGACAGACTCTCCACAAATCTTCTGTGTCCCTCGGCATATAGGGTATCAAAGGCGAGCGAGGACTTGCCACTTCCAGAAAGACCTGTAAACACTACAAGGCTATCTCTGGGGATAGTGACATCGATATTTTTCAGGTTGTTTACCCTTGCTCCCTTTATAATTATCTCTCTTGCCATCTTATTTTCCGTTTCTTATTTCTTTTATCCTATCTCTTATATATGCGGCCTGTTCAAACTCAAGCTTCTTTGCCGCATCTTTCATCTCGGCAGTGAGCTCTGCGATAAGTTTTTCTCTTTCAAGCGCGGACAGTTTTCTTGCATTATGGTCGGGCTTAGCCTTTTTGCCTATCTCTATGACCTCGCGGACGCTCTTCTTTACACTCTCGGGGGTAATTCCGTGCTCCTCGTTGTACTGCATCTGTATCTGTCGGCGGCGGTTGGTCTCATCTATCGCGCCCCTCATCGATCCTGTTATCTTGTCGGCATACATCACAACATGACCGTTGATATTTCTCGCGGCACGACCCACGGTCTGTATAAGCGAGGTTTCGCTTCTCAAGAAGCCCTCTTTGTCCGCGTCAAGGATTGCGACCAGAGACACCTCGGGAATGTCAAGTCCCTCTCTTAGGAGGTTTATGCCCACCAGGACATCGAACTCGCCAAGGCGCAAATCACGAATTATCTGCATACGCTCTATGGTTTCGACCCTGTGGTGGATATATTTCACCTTTACACCGTGGGTCGCAAGATATTCGGTAAGGTCCTCTGCCATTTTGGTTGTCAGGGTGGTGACAAGCACCTTTTCGCCCCTGTCGGTGGTGGCCCTTATCTCGCCAAGAAGATCATCGACCTGGCCCTCTATGGGTCTGACCTCGATTTTGGGGTCGATAAGTCCTGTGGGACGGATAATCTGCTCTACTCGGTTGGTGCTCTCCTTTGCCTCATACTCTCCTGGGGTCGCACTAACGAATATAACCTGACCTATGCGCTCCTCAAACTCGTCGAAGAAGAGGGGGCGGTTGTCAAATGCGGAGGGCAGACGGAAGC
>JAZSMN010000248.1:0-4183 GCA_045535925.1 Eubacteriales bacterium | reverse complement strand
AGAGAAAGGTTTCTGACCTTGAGCTTACAGTAGCTGCTTCCAAGGAGAAGGTAGTTATGATCGAGGCCGGAGCTAATGAGGTTGCCGATGACGTGATGTATGACGCTATCATGAAGGCTCACGAGGAGATCAAGGGCCATGTAGACTTCATTAACGGTATAGTTAGCGAGATTGGTAAGCCCAAGTTTGAGTATGCATCCGGAGAGCTTGATCACGATATGTTTGACGAGATCTTCGCATACTGTGAGGCTGCTGTTATGGAGGCACTCGACACCGATGACAAGAACGTGCGCGATGCCAAGATGCAGCCCATTATGGATGATATCGTAGCAACCTTTGAGGAGAAGTACGAGGATATCAAGACTATTCTCCCCGAGCTTATCTACAAGATACAGAAGAAGATAGTTCGCCGTTGGCTTCTCGTTGATAAGAAGCGTGTTGACGGAAGAAGAATGGATGAGATCAGACCTCTTGCAGCAGAGGTTGGTGTTATTCCGAGAGTTCACGGATCAGGTCTTTTCACCAGAGGTCAGACTCAGGTTCTTACTATTGCTACTCTCGGCACTCTTTCCGAGGGACAGAAGCTTGAGGGACTTGATGATGAGACAGGCAAGAGATATATGCACCACTACAACATGCCCGGTTATTCCACCGGTGAGGCAAAGGGGCTTCGTAGCCCCGGCCGTCGTGAGATAGGCCACGGTGCACTCGCAGAGCGCTCTCTCGTTCCCGTTCTCCCCTCTGAGGAGGAGTTCCCCTACGCAATCCGCCTTGTTTCCGAGGTTGTAAGCTCCAACGGCTCTACCTCCCAGGGCTCTGTATGTGGTTCCACCCTTGCTCTTATGGACGCAGGTGTTCCGATTAAGGCTCCTGTTGCTGGTATTTCCTGTGGTCTTATCACTGCAGAGGACGGCTCTTGGGATACTATGATCGACATCCAGGGTCTTGAGGACTTCTATGGCGATATGGACTTTAAGGTTGCTGGTACTCACAAGGGTATCACCTCCATCCAGATGGACCTTAAGGTAGACGGTCTTACCCCCGAAATCATCAAGCGCGCTCTTGAGACCACCCACCAGGGTAGAGATGAGATAATCGACAAGATCCTTCTTGCCGCTATCCCCGCTCCTCGTGAGGATGTTTCTCCCAACGCACCCAAGATGATTACTATGACCATCAACCCCGACAAGATCCGTGAGGTTATCGGCTCTGGCGGAAAGGTTATCCAGAAGATCGTTGCTGACACCGGTGCCAAGATCGACATCAACGACGACGGTACAATCTTCATCGCAGCAGTTGACAAGGCAAGCGCAGAGATGGCTAAGTCCATCATCGATGCTATCGTCTTCGAGCCTGTTGTTGGCGAGACCTATGACGGTATCGTTACCAGAATTATTCCTATCGGTGCTTTTGTAGAGTATGCTCCCGGCAAGGAGGGAATGGTGCACATTTCCAAGCTCCAGAACAAGAGAACCGAGAAGGTAGAGGATGCTGTTTCGGTAGGCGACCAGGTTAGAGTTAAGTACCTCGGCACCGACGAGAAGGGCAGACAGAACCTTTCTATGAAGGATGCAGACCCCAAGGCAGAGTAATTTCTTCCTGATATAAAACGAGCAAGAGTAAAAGGACAGGTTCCTTCTATTCTTGCTCTTTTTTCTTAAAAAGCCTCACTACCAAGGACGGTAGTGAGGCTTTTCTACACTATATTTATATTAACTTTTCTAAAGGCTGTTTAATAAGTAAAATTAAACGCAGCATTGTCGCTGTTTTGATTTTGGCGGAAATAGTTTGCTCCCTGAAGGGGATCACGCCAAGAGGATGGCCAACCTTGTGGGTGAGCAAAGTGTACCTCGGTCAGCTTGCTGCAATCCTTAAATGCCGAGCACTGTATCTTATGTACCGACTCGGGGATTTTTACCGCCTTAAGATTTTTGCATTCTGAGAAGGCAAGATAACCTATCTCGGTAGGCCCCTCGGGAATATCTATGTTTACCAAGGAGTCACAGCCTTCAAACATCAACCATGATATCTGCGGCAACCCTCTTGGCACATTTGTAAGAGCCGTACAACCCTTAAACACCGAGTGCCCGACCTCTTTTATTGTGCTTGGTAGTTTGACCTCTACAAGCGATGTACATTCACTAAAAGCAACCGTGTCAAGCTTCCAAATACCCTCTGGGATGGTTATAGAGGCAAGACTCGTGCAACCTGAAAATAGTGCGCAAGCAATTGTGTCAATACCGGCACCGATTTTCACTTCGGTAAGCGCCTTACAGTATTCGAAAGCACACTTTTCAATAGTGGTTACACTGTCTGGGATAATAACAGTCTTAAGATTGGCAAACTCAAATGCGTCCTCGCAGATGCGTACAATACCCTCGTGCAACTCTATATCTTCAAGATTTTTGCAGTAACTAAATGCACCCTTGGGTATCTCTGTGATATTAGGCGAGAGCTTAAACCTTTTGAGCGACTCGCAACCATGGAAGGCAAAAGGTGCAAGCTCGGTAAAACTGTCGGGCAGGGTGATAGCCTCCACCTTCGAGTTCTTGAAGGCAGAGCCCCTGATGGTGTACTTCTCGCCCCCAAAGCTTTCGGGCAGAGTGATTTCCAGCTCCGTACCCACATATCCTGTCAGCATAGGACCATCCTTGCCGGGATAGAAGAGGAAGTCGCCCTCTCTTACAAAGCGGCTCTCGCCACCGTGTACATCGATCCCCCATTCCTCGGCGGGTGTTGCGTTACCGTAATGTCCAATCTCGAGGGGCCCTTCTTTTATAATTTCAACCAGGTTGTAGCAACCGGTAATAACCTTTGGATAGATACGATCTATGCCACTTGGCATCTTGATCGAGTAAAGCGAATAACAATCCGTGAATGTATCTTCGGATATACTGGTAACGCTCTCGGGGATTTCTATGGTAGTAAGTGAATTGCAGTAACTAAAAATGCTGGACAAGTCTTTTAGATTTTTCGGCAGTACCACCTCGCCGAGCGATCTACAAAAGTCAAAGGCTCCCGACCAAATATGTGTTGCCGACTCGGGTAGTACCACTTTTTTGAGGCTACCACAGTGGTCAAATGCACGCGTCTTGATAAGCTCCAAGCCCTCGGGGATGTCCAATACTTCAAGTTTGTAGCAGTACCTGAATGCCTCCTCGCCAATAGTATCAAGGCTCTTACAGAGATATACCTCTTTGAGATTTTTACATTCACAAAAGGCCTCGTTGCCTATATATTTTACACCCTCGGGAAGCACCAGTTTCTCGAGCCCACTCTGTTTGAAAGCGCACTCGCCGATTTCCACCGTGTCGGGGTGAATTTCGACCGAGGTTATATCCTTGGGCGCAAAGTGCAGGGTGTGATATCTGTTTCCGTCCTTCGCGTGGTAAATAACACCGTCCACCACGGTAACGCCGGCATCCTTTTTTAGAGATAATTTCACATTGGTATAGTAGGTAGAGCGTCCATTTTCGTAACTTGTAGTGTAGGATGCCTTACCGATAGGGCTCTTTCCGTTGGTAAAGAAGATAACACCGCTATGCAAAATGCCAATCAGCCTACCGTGTGCCACAATGCACTCGCTCTTAAGTTCTACAAGAGGGGTGTTGATAGTCTCGCATCCGCAGTCATAGTCACCCATGTCCTCGTGACTTAGCGAGGTCTCTTCACGCCTTACCAAGGTCCACTTTGTCATCTCGTCGAGGACGGCCTTTTCTACATCGCCATCTATCTCCACGGGGCGAAGATCGTCCTTTCCAAACTTGTTGTGCTTCAGCCTCCCGGGGATAATCTCTAAAACGGTAGTCGCCATAATAGTGCTCCTTTATTAGTTTTAAACCATTTTATAGTAACTGTTACAAACTGTTAGTCTATGTTATAGCCTAACCTATCTAAATAAATTATAGCACAACAAAAAATACAAATCAAGGTGTTTTGGACAGCAGAGGGGTGGAAATGTTGTAGTAAAGTCGGTAAAATAGATATACATTTTATGAGAGTGAATGCAATAAGCGTCTTCCACCGTGTCATCCTGAGCGCAGTCGAAATCCGAGCATAGCGAGGATCGAAGGTCGCAAAGCGACATTCGGGATCTCGGTGCAGAGGTAGTACTCAGACTGATAAGAAAAATAAGGCGCAACAGGAATCAGCCTCGCCCTACAAGGTTTCCGCAGGAAACGGC
>JAZSMN010000038.1:0-2939 GCA_045535925.1 Eubacteriales bacterium | reverse complement strand
AATATATAAGGAAAATACTATGGCGGTTTTTCAAACAAAAAGATCTAAAATTATTTTGATTTCGGTAATAATAGCGCTCATCCTTGCGGTGGGCCTTGCTATTTTCTTTATATCACTATCCACCGAGGACATTCCCCCACGAGAGGTCTATACCTTTGAGGATTACGAGTATGTAATTCTCGAGGACGGAATGATAGAGATTGTGGCATACCTTGGCGAGGATGCCGAGGTCCGTATGCCCAGCTTTATAGACAGCAGGGCGGTTACCTCAATAGGCGATGGTGTGTTCTATGGCGACAAGTCTGTGGGTGCTGTATACCTTGGTTCGTCGGTCACTTCGATTGGCAAGGCTGCGTTTTACGGATGCACCGCGCTTAACAAGGTTGTCTTAGGCGATGAGCTAAAGTATATTGGCGAGTCCGCCTTCTATGATTGCTCGGGCCTTACAGAGATAAGCCTGCCTGACAGCCTCACTAATATCGCTAGCTCGGCTTTCTGCTATACCGGACTTACCTCGATTACCCTCCCTGCGAGTGTTTTGACGATTTCTGACTATTGCTTTGCAGGCTGCACCTCGCTTATTGAGTTTAATAGCGATAATATTACCTATATTGGCGAGGGCGCCTTCTATGGCTGCGAGGCTATTGAAACCATTGATATAAAAAGTGCTGTTTCCATTGGCAAGGATGCCTTCCGTAGCTGCGCTAAGCTTAAAACCGTTTCGCTTGCCGAGAGTGTTGGTGAAATAGGCGAGCACGCCTTTGCCGAGTGCGAAAACCTTGAGAGCATTGCTGTTTCTTCGACCAATTCTCGCTACACCACCGAAGGTGGGGCGCTCTATGACAAGGAAAATAAGGCGGTAGTTTTCCTGCCTCCCAAATCTATTTTGACAGGCTACACACTCCCCGCGGGCACTCTTCGTATAGAGGACCATGCCTTTGTTGACTGCGAGAATTTGGTTAGTGTCACACTCACCGAGGACCTCGAATTTATTGGCGAATACGCCTTTTACAATGCGCCCTTCCTTTCTCGTATTGTTACCGACACTACCGCCAGCGAGGATAATTTTGACCTTCCCGACACGGTTAATTTTGTCGGCAGATATGCCTTTAACTACACCCCCCTATACTCCGGACTTACCGACGAGTTTGTTATCGAGGGTGACGGCATACTTGTCAAGTTTAACACCCAGGCAAGAGGCACGGGTATAACTCGCGTCCTTGTCGAGACCGAAAACTCGAAGATTGTAAAGCGCAAGGTAAACGAGGGTGGCGCCCTTGTCGAGAAGATTTTGGGCATATCGGTCACCATACCCGACACGGTTAAGAGAATTTCTTCCGCCTTTGCCGAAAACAAGGATATTGTCGGGGTTATTTTCCCCTCGTCGGTCGAATACGTGGGCGACTCTGCCTTTGAGAATGCCACATTCCTCGAGAGTGCGGATATGTCGGCAAGTAGTGTGAGGGAAATAGGGCACAGCGCCTTTGCCTCTGCCTCTATTTTGTCTAATGTGGTCTTTCCAAGGATGCTAAAGACCGTCGGCGAGTATGCCTTTGCGTACAACCTCGGTCTGTCGACTATTACTCTGCCACAGTCGCTTAGCTATGTATCGGACTATATGTTTGCAGGCTGTACCAAGCTGTCCTCTGTGACACTTCCCGAGGGAATTAGCGATATTGGTATGTATGCATTTTCGGATTGCACCTCGCTCTCTAATATAGAACTGCCGAGTTCTATTAGATGGATAGACTCCTACGCATTTTCCTCCAGCGGACTTGTAGAGTTTAATGTTCTTGATACGGTGGAATATGGCGAATATATCCTCCTTGAATCGACAAACCTCAAGAAGATAACCTTCCGTGGCACAGGTAGCACACCCGTCGGTATCTGTATGGGCTGTACCTCGCTTACCGAGGTGGTCTTTGAGGGCAGATATACCGAGATTGGCAAGGAGACATTCTACGATTGCAAGGCGCTCGCTTCGGTAAAGCTCCCCTCCTCGATAGAAAAAATAGGCTATTCTGCCTTCCAGTATTGCGAGAAGCTGGCGAGTATAAACACCCCCGCGGCATTAAAGTCGATAGACTCCTATGCTTTTTACTCCTGCACCTCGCTTGGATACTTTGATTTTACCCCTTCGGTTAAATCTCTTGGCGCGTATTCCTTCTACAACTGCGAGATTTTAAATAATATAAACTTAAGAAACATCACCTCTTGTGGTACAGGCTGCTTCGAGTATTGCGAGTCGCTTGTGCGTGTGGATATCCGCGGGCTTGCCCATGCTATCCCGTCCCGAATGTTTACAAAATGCAAGGCGCTTAAAGAGGTGGTAATGGCCGATACCGTCACCGAAATTGGTATTTCAGCTTTCACCGCGGCAGAGAGCCTTGTTAGTATAAAGCTCCCTCGCGACCTTACCACTATCTCCACGGGCGCTTTTAGTGGCTGCCCAAACCTGAAGGACATTAGGTGGAACGAAAAGCTCGAGATAATTGGCAGCTCTGCATTTATCGCCTGTGTTAGACTCGAGGAGGTCACACTTCCCGATAGCCTAAAGAGTATAGGCGGTAGCAGCTTTGAGCAATGCTTCTCGCTGGGCAAGGTGACCCTTGGCGACAATGTAGAGAAGATAGGGGACAGCGCGTTCTACAATTGCACCGCTCTTTATGACATAAGACTGTCAAGGGGGCTGAAATCCCTCGGCACCCAGGCATTCCTTGGCTGCGCCTCCCTTGTTAATATTGAGATTTACGAGGGCATCTCCGAGATAGGTAAGGAAACCTTCAATGGTTGCACCGCTCTTGTCCGCATTCAAATTCCGCTCTCGCTCCGCGCTATTCGTGATGATGCGTTTTATAACTGTGACGCGATTACCACGGTTATATATGACGGAAGCCTCGAGCAGTTTATGATTATCACTATCGGCGAGGGTAACGACA
>JAZSMN010000007.1:0-3918 GCA_045535925.1 Eubacteriales bacterium | reverse complement strand
CGACCTTACAGACCCTGCACCTGCTACCACCTTCGCACACCTTGATGCTACTACGGTTCTTTCCCGTAGCATTGCTTCTCTTGGTATCTACCCTGCAGTAGACCCCCTTGAATCCACCTCGAGAATCCTCTCGCCCGACGTTGTGGGTATAGAGCACTACGAGGTTGCCCGCGAGGTACAGAAGATGCTCCAGAGATACAAGGAGCTTCAGGATATCATCGCTATTATGGGTATGGAAGAGCTTTCCGAGGAGGATAAGCTTGTCGTTTCTCGTGCGAGAAAGATTCAGAGATTCCTCTCCCAGCCCTTCTCTGTTGCAGAGCAGTTTACCGGTATGGAGGGTAGATATGTTCCTGTCAAGGAGACAATTCGTGGCTTCCGCGAGATTCTCGACGGTCTTCACGATGACCTTCCCGAGAGTGCATTCCTCTTTGTCGGTACAATAGACGAGGCGGTAGAAAAAGCAAAGAAGTTAGCAAGCGAGGGCTGATAATGAATAGTTATCATCTTTTGGTTGTTACGCCCGACGGCATCGCCTTTGACGGTGAGTGCGAGAGTCTGCTTGTGCGTACCGAAGACGGTGATGTTGAGATTTTGGCCTCTCATATGGACTATATGGCATCGCTCGGCACAGGCAGGGCGAGGATTATGGTCGGGGGCGTGTCAAAGTTTGCGGCTGTAAGCGGTGGTTTTCTCACCGTTAAGGGTGGCGAGGTAAAGCTGGTTTCGGTCACCTTCGAGTTTAAGGAGAATATCGACCTTGACCGTGCTATGACAGCTAAGGAAAAGGCCGAACAGAAGATTGCCGCAGCGAAGGACGAGCGAACACTCGCCTTGGCGAAGGCAAAGCTCCAGCGTGCCCTGTCCCGTATCGGCGTGGCAAAAATGTAATATATTTTCTTAGCGTGATGTCCTAAAAGGACAAATCACGCTAACTAAGTTTGCCCTCCCGGCAAGTGAATTTATCTTCGATAGTGAAGTTCGCTTCGCGAGTGAAGTTTCGCCTTACGACGAAGTGATGGGCAAACTTAACTTCACTTGTGCGTAGTACAAACTTCACTGCATGGCAACTTCACTTTTGCGACAGCAAAAACTTCACCAATAAAAAAGAGCAAACACATAGATAAGGTTTTATGACTTGTGTGTTTGCTCTTTCTGTTTGTATGCAAGGAGAGAGATGCTAACTCCTGTGGGCGAGCAGGGATTGTCAAACGGCAGTATGTCTTTTTTTTATTTATTACTTGAAGTCTATAATAATATATGATAAAATAGTATAGATGAAAGCGAGGAATATATGATAGAAACTGTTTTGATAGACCTTGACGATACCCTACTCGACTTTAAGGCGGACGAGAGATTTGCTATTACCGAGACACTCTCCCACCTTGGCATACCTGCCAGCGAGGAAAACATATCGCTCTATGTAAAGATAAATCTAT
Source organism: Eubacteriales bacterium (assembly GCA_045535925.1). Taxonomy (GTDB): domain Bacteria; phylum Bacillota; class Clostridia; order Oscillospirales; family CAG-272; genus UBA1740. The sequence continues at coordinate 2,479 of JAZSMN010000007.1, read as the reverse complement.
CCTGCTGGAAGATGCACGAGAGGGGCGAGATAGAGCTTAACGATCTGCTTTACGAGAGATTTGCTATGCTGTTTGATACTCTTGGCGTTGTAGCGGACAAAAGGGTGGCAAAGCTACATTACGAAAAGCAACTGTCAAAGGGCGGGCACCTTATCGAGGGCGCGATAGAGCTGCTTGAGGAGTTAAAAGGCAAGTATAAGCTCTATCTTGTATCCAATGGCGAGCCTATGGTACAGAAAAACAGAATGGCGGCAGCCAACCTTGAAAGGTACTTCGACGATATTTTTATCTCCCAGCATGTGGGATATGCCAAGCCTGACAAAAGGTTTTTTGACTACGTGTTCGAGAGGACCGGTGCCTTGAAAGACAGCACAATTATAATAGGCGACAGTATGACCTCGGATATCAAGGGTGGATGTATGTACGGCATCAAGACCTGCCACCTCAACCCACAGGGCCTGCCGGTAGAGGGCGAATATACCCCCGACTACACGATAACAAGCCTTGGCCAGTTGCCCGAGCTTTTAGATAGACTTTAAGAAAGAGGAAGTTATGTATTACGGATATAAAATCAGCGACTACACTGCGAATTTGGCAAAAGCGGCAGAGGCCGACTGCCAAGATGTGTTTAAGAAAATAGACGAGGTTGCCCTCGGTTGGTCGGCGAGAGTTCTCACCGCCTTTCAGGAGTGCCGTGTAAGCAGCGCAGACTTTCTCGAGGTGACGGGCTACGGCTACTACGACGGTGGCCGCGATAAACTCGAAGAGATTTACGCCCATATTTTTGGTGCAGAGGATGCACTTGTTCGCCCCCAGCTTATGTCGGGCACTCACGCTCTGTGGGTGACTCTTGGCGGACTTCTTAAGCCCGGTGACACTCTGCTATACATTTCGGGCGAGCCCTATGACACACTCAAAAGTGTAATTGGAATTGACAGCCCCAGTAAAAACACCCTGAAGGAATACGGTGTAAAATACGAGCAGATTGACCTTATCGGTGATGATTTTGACCTGGAGGCAATCAGACAGAGGGTTGGCAAAAAGAATGTCAAGGTTGTGGCAATACAGCGTAGCCGTGGCTACTCACAGAGAAAGAGCCTGACAATTGACAAGCTTGCCGAGGCTATCAAGGTAGTAAAAGGGGCCGATGAAAAGGCCATAATTATGGTAGACAACTGCTATGGCGAGTTTACCGAGGACAGAGAGCCCTCCGAGGTTGGAGCAGACGTGTTTGTCGGCTCGATGATGAAAAACCTGGGCGCAGGTCACGCGGTAAGCGGAGGCTACTGTGTGGGAAGACGGGATGTCATCGAGGACATTGCCGAAAGACTCACCTCCCCCTGTATCGGCAAGTCGCTTGGCGCTAACTTTAACCAGCTTGCCTCCTTCTACAAGGGTCTGTTTATGGCTCCCACCACCGTGGCGGCTACACTCAAGTCTATGGTGTTTGCGGCAAGGCTACTTGAACTTGCAGGATATAGCGACGTCAGCCCCAAGTATGACGAAAAGCGCACCGATATTGTCCAGACCATAGACTTCCACTCGGCAGAAAAGCTCATAAAGTTCTGCAAGGGTATACAAAAGGGCTCACCCGTCGAGTCCTACGCAATCCCCGAGCCCGGCGAGATGCCAGGATACCCCCACGACGAGATAATGGCGGCAGGTACCTTTATCACAGGTGCGACCAACGAACTCTCCTGTGACGGTCCTATCTGCGAGCCCTACACCGCGTATATGCAGGGCGGTCTTTGCTATGACTATGGCAAGCTGGGTGTTATGTGCGCCCTTGACGAGATGCTGGACCTTAGTAAATAATTGTTTACATATCATTAGACTATTAGGAAAAGGGATATGATGAAAAACACCTGTTATATCATTGGGGCGGGCGAATATTTTGACTCGCCAAGTCCTGCAGACAATGATTTTGTCATCTGTGCGGACGGTGGATACACCTCTGCAATTTTACACGGGGTACGGTGTGACCTCTTAATCGGCGACTTTGACTCGCTGGGCGAGCCGCCCGCGGGTGTGGAAATTATGCGCCACAAGGTGGAAAAGGATGACACCGACACAAGGCTCGCTTACCTTGAGGGTCTTGCCCGTGGTTACAAGAGCTTTGCCATCTATGGCGGCACAGGTGGCTCGCCCGACCACACTCTTGCTAACATATGTTTGCTCTCGGAGATTGCCGAAAATGGTGGCTTTGCTACCCTACACGGTGACGGCTATATTATCGAGTGCCTACACAATGGTAGTCGTACTATTGAGGGGAAGCCCTCGGGACGCGTTTCTGTTTTCGCCTTTGGAGGGGTGGCACAGGGTGTATCTATTAAGGGGCTAAAATACGAGGCGGAGGGTATCACTCTTACCCCGTCCTACCCCCTCGGTGTTTCTAACTCCTTTGTCGGCAAAGATGTCGAAATTTCGGTGGAGAATGGTACTCTGATTATCTACCGCGAGGTTTAAGCAATTGCCAAGG
>JAZSMN010000224.1:0-1748 GCA_045535925.1 Eubacteriales bacterium | reverse complement strand
TATGCGCGCAAAGGCCGGCGGAAAGAATGCCGAGTTGCCCGAAAAGTTTGACATAGTGACCGCACGAGCTGTGGCGGAGATGCGAATACTCTGCGAATTGTGTATCCCCTACGTCAAGGTGGGCGGCAAGTTTGTCGCAATGAAGGGCAAGAATGCCGAGTTTGAACTTGCGGCGGCCAAGAGAGCCATCGCCACCCTCGGCGGCAGAAACACAAAGGTAGAAACCATCACCCTAAAGTATGACGGCGAGGAGCTGTCGCACCCTCTTATTTTTATTGATAAAAAGGAAAAATGCCCCACCACCTACCCTCGTCCCTATGCCCAAATCTCGAAAAAGCCGCTTTGATTTTGTCCGTTATAAATCGCGCAGATTTTGAAACAACATCTTTGATTAAATATTTAGCGAGCGCCTAAGGGTGCTCCCTTTTTTTCTCTTAAGTCAGGCCCTTTTGGAAATTATTTCTGGCGAACACAGTTCGCCCTGCGGGTAATCTTCTCTCTTCGCCTTTAGGCTAAAATAGATTCTTGTGCCGAGTGGGACTTGTTTTTGTTAAGATTTCGCAAGTGTCGGCAATGCGACCTATTTCCCTATTATTTTAGCCCCTCGGGATATATAATTAATGTAAAATCAGATTATTAAAGGAGGGGAAAATGACGAACAATTCGCTTGATATGTTCGACGAGGGGAGGGCTATGGTAGCCACACTAAAGCTGTGCGAGATAACACAAGAGGAGCTGGCAAGGAGGCTGGGGGTAAGCCAGTCCTATGTGGCAAACAAGCTTCGCCTACTAAAGCTCACCGAGGAAGAGGTGACGCTTATACGGGAAAATCACCTGTCGGAGAGGCACGCGAGGGCGGTGCTGCGCCTGGAGTCGGCAGAAAAAAGGCTGGTAGCACTACACAAGGCTGTAGAAATGAAGCTGAATGTCCGCGAGTGCGAGGCCATAGTGGAGATGCTCCACGACGAGGATATGCCAAGGAGGATAAAAGAATCTTCACCCACCCTGCGTATAGAGAGCTTTCGCCACACACTAAAAGAGAGCCTCACCACACTAAAGTCGCTTGGCATCTCGGTGAACGACTATACCGAATATCTCGGGCAAAAAATGTACATAACCCTGGCAATAGACCTACCCGTGTGAAATTTTGTTGGGTTTTGGGGTCGGTTTTACACAAAAAAGAGCAAGGATAAAAGGGCGCGCCTTCTATTCTTGCTCTCTCTTTTTTTATTATTCAAGGGTGATTTTGGTTACACCAAGGCCGCCGTTTCCAACCGCCTTTATAAGTGTGATAACCAGGTCGCTCTCGGTAGAGGGGAGTGTTATATCAAGGTTTATCGTATAGGAGTCGGTGGAGTAGGCCTTCATATGAATTTTAAGTGCCTGCTTGCCCTCGGATATAAGGGTCGCCTCTACAATCTCCTTGATTCGCTTGATAATATTCATATCGATATTGCGGCGGAACAAAATCTTCGCATGGCGAGTTATCAGCTCGTCCTCGGGAGCCTTAGTACGAATAGTCTCTGTCCTCGCCTGTTGTTCGACCATACGGCGCTCCTCTTCCATTCGGCGCTCTGCCTCGCGTCTTTCTGCCTCTTCTTTTGCAAGGCGCTCTCGCTCGGCAAGGAGAACCGCTTGTCTTTCGCTCTCGAGTCTTGCGCGCTCTTCTTCGATTTTGCGCTGTTCTTCAAGGGCGATTCTCGCCGCCTCGGCTACACGGATGCGCTCGGACTCTTCCTCTCTTTCCC
>JAZSMN010000179.1:0-6671 GCA_045535925.1 Eubacteriales bacterium | reverse complement strand
GCATAAAAAAGACAGCCACTTGAGTGGCTGCCTGAGAAATATTTGCGGTTGGCGGATTTTCAATGAGCCTTTAGGCTCTGCCAGTATTATGCCCTTGAAGGGCCAGTGCATACCACCACTTCTAGTGGTGGTTTTGATTTTGGTGAAATTCGCTTCGCGAGTGAAGTTATCTTCGTGTAGGGACCGGCGTCAAAAAGTGAAATTCGCTTCGCGAGTGAAATTATCTTCGATAGTGAAATTTGCGGTGCAAGTGAAATTTTGCCGAGGGCAAAGTGAAGTTGTCTTTTGTAGGGGGGAACTGCGTTCTCCCGCGGGCGTTCACAGAACGCCCCTACGGATAAGAAACAAAACCTCGCATAGCGAGATATCATCGCGAAGCGATTTCATCCACCCTGGTGGATATCATCCGTCTTTGACGGATATCATTGTAAGGCACCGCCTTGCTCCCGTAGGGACCGGCGTCCCCGACGGTCCGTATAAAAAGTTGAAAATGGAAAATTGAAAATGGAAAATGAAGAGATGAGAAGCAGATAAAAGGGGAGAGAGGGAAAGAAAAAATCCGACCGCTATTGCAGTCGGATTTATATATAGATAGAAGGTTTTATTCTGCCACTTCGTCCGTGGGTGGAGAGGGAATTCTCGTTCCGTTTATTGCCGCCTCGATAAGCGCGCGTGCGTTGTCCTTATCCCTTTTGAAGCTATCCACGGTGACAAATCCCATTTCTGTGAGTGTCCTGCCCTGGTCATCTATATAGATAGGCACAATGCGTAGACTCTTACCGGTCTTGCGCTTGTATACCTCGCCAAGATACAGAAATCCGTCATATATACCACCACTCTCGGCAGAGTCGGCGGTGTAGGCGATATCGGGATAGACTATTACACTCTCGTTTTTTGCGAAGCACTCCATAGCAGCGCGGAAGGTTTTCATCGAGTCAATGCCACCGCGGTAAACCGGTATGGAGCGAAGCGATTTTACAGGCAGGGGTACGAACAGACTTGCAAGAAAAGCGCCAAGATGGAACTTTGGTTTTTCCTTACCTGCCCTGACAGTGAATGTGTAGTCGCGATACTGCTTGTAGCACTCGCCCTGAGTATGGAATGGCGAGAAAATCATGGGATGCACATCGAAGGCGAGCCATTTTAGTGTGGTGTAAGGACCGTGCATATTCAGGTGCCTTGCTACATACAGCACAGGCTCGTCATAGGGGAGCACGTTAGAGCGATATCTCTTCGAGAATGTGGTGGCAAAGAACTTGAGTATCCTTGCCAAAGGCCCCCAGAATTTGCGTGGATTTCGCTTTTTAAACACCCAGTTTTTCTGTATCTGGAAGCTGATAATCGCCAAAAACAGGCTGACAAATGCCTTGACCACCCACAAAAGGCTCTCGCTTGCTATAATTAGGTTGCCAAACAGGTAGGTGAGACCGTAGTCGGCACCAAGCTGGAAGAACCATAGGATATAATATTTGAAGATTGACGAGCGCGACTCCCCGCGAAATACCATCTTAAAGTTTAGTATAAAGTTTAGTATCGACGAGCAAATTCGCGCACTAACCGTGGCAATCAGGGTGTTTACGGCACTCATCTCGCCGAGGACAAACTGCGTCAATAGGAAGAATATCAAGACGTCCAGCACCGCAGAGAGTCCGCTTGATAGGAAGTAAAGCCCCAGGTTCTTCGCCGTAACCCCGACCACACGCGCCGAGTCGGAAAAGGTCTTGAAGTGGGAGATATGCTCCTCGGGGTTCTCGGTGTACACGGTGTCTATGGGTGTTTCGAGAATTTCCACCTTGTTCCTCTCTGCGTAGATGAGCATCTCCATTTCAAACTCGAAGCGGTTACCCTTAATTGAGAGAAAGCCCTCGGACATTCCAACGGTAAATCCTCGGAGGCCCGTCTGTGTATCGTACACCCTTATGCCGTAGAGCCAGCGAAAAATCCGTCGCATCATAATATTTCCTGACAGGCTTCTCTTTGGCACATTGGGCTTTGTAAAGTCGCGAGAGCCCAGCATCAGGGCATTCGGATGCGTCGAGGCATCCCTGTACACATTCTTTATGTCGTGGATGCGGTGCTGACCGTCACAGTCGGCAGTCACTAATATATCATCGGGTAGAAAGTTCTCTATACAATATTTGAAGGCTGTTTTAAGCGCATATCCTTTGCCGTGGTTTTCTTCATAGGTAAGATATATAACATTTTCACATTTAGAAATTTCTTCGAAAATTGGGCTATATTCCTCTTTGCTTCCGTCGTTGACAACCACCAGGGCCTTTGCAAAGGACGATACCTCTTTTGCATAGGCTACGAACTCTCCCGGTGGCTCGTAGGCGGGGATGATCACAATGAGGTTTTCTTTAGGATTGTTCATAGGTGACCTCCTTTATATAGTTTAACAGGATAGACATTATACATTAGGGTTAATAGAATAGACGTTATAATTATATTGCTTAATAGAGTAGATATTATTAATATATATTACTTTATTTTACCATTTATACGTTAACAATTATAGGATTAATTGTTAACATTTATGACAGTAGGGTACATATGTAAAACAACCGCCTTGTTTCGGGCGGTTATTTTTGTCCTTTATATAAGACCTTCGATATATTTCCACAGCTCGTCAAAGCTGCCGTGGGGGTATTTTTCTATATCGACACCCTTTTTGTTGTATAGACAGTCGGTAAGAAGAAAGACCTTCATGCCAAGATTTTCGGCAATCATATCGTCTGTCGTATCGTTGCCCACCATAAGGCACTCCTCGGGTACAAGACCACACTCCTTTAGTATCTCGCGGTAATAATCAAGGTTTGGCTTTGAGTATCTCGAGTTTTCGTAGGTGGTATAGAGGAGAAAGTCCTCCTTGTCAAGTCCCGCCCAAAGTATGCGCTTCTCGGTGGCAATGCCGGGAAAGACGGGGTTTGTAGCAAGGATAGTCTTTATCCCTTTTTCTTTAAGGCGACGAATTATGTCGGCACTCCTTGGGTCAAATCCGCACGCATCCTTAACCTGGTCAAAACGCGTGGCATAAAAGTTCTCGAACTTGTCGCTGTGCTCGGCCTGAACGTCATAGCCAAGCATCCCGTTTACACAAGTCCAGAAGACCTGCTCGTTGGTAGCCTTGCCATCATTTTTCATCATCTGCGCCGTGCCTGCCCAAACCGCCCCAATAAGCAGGCCGGTATCTATTCCATAGCTACTTAAATGCTCGCCGAGCTTACCAAAATAGCAGGGAATAAATTCATCCATATCCATAGGCAATAGCGTGCCGTCAAGGTCAAACAGTACGGTGCTAATCATTCTATCTCCTTATTCTGCGACGAATATATAGGGGTAAATCTCCTGTCCGCCGTCGATAATGTAGATTTCTACCTCGGGGTGCTTTTCGCTTATCTCTTTTCCGAGCGACTTTCTCTCTTCCTCGGTGGACTCGGCACCCACTATAATAGTGAGCATAAAGTGGTCGTCGTCAATCATCGCGTCAACCGTGCGAAGTGCGGCGCTCCTCTTTTCCTTGTCGGATACCACAATTTCCTTGTTGATAATACCGATGGTGTCGCCTGTTTCGATATGCACACCGCCAATGTCCGCATCTCTTATAGAGGGGGAGATATAGCCTGTCTTGACATTTGCCATAATCTCGGTCAGGCTCTCTACCATTCCGTCTGCGTCCTCGCACTCCTGGTCGATGTAGGAAAGCGCTACGTATCCTGTGCCCATATACTTGCTGGGTACGACAAGCACGCGGGCATCGGTATACATCTCTGCCGCCTGGCTTGCCGCCATAAATATGTTACTATTGTTTGGGAAGACGAGTATATTTTCTGCATTAACGCTGGCAAATGCGGCGAGGAAGTCGTTGGTAGAGGGGTTGTGTGTTTGTCCACCCTCGACTATCACGTCTGCACCAAGCTGGGTAAACACCTCGATAAGCCCCTGTCCGTTGCACACTGCAACAACTCCGTATCTCTTCTTCTCGGTCTGGCAGGTGGTGGGAGCGACGGTAATGCCAGAGCTCTCGCTCTGTTCTGCCTCTTTTTCCATCTCGTTTTCGGTGTGCTGGAGCGACATATTCTCTATCTTAACCGTCAAAAATTCGCCAAACTCACGGCACTTTGCCAGCACCTTTTCGGGGGTGAGGGTGTGTACGTGGATTTTTACAATACTCTCGGTCTTAAAGGCGACAACAGAGTCACCAATCTCGCCGAGGAATTTCTTAAGAGGCTCGATATCAAAGCTGTCGATATCCACCTTTTTGTTCTGCAACTGGATAAGAAGTTCGGTACAGTAGCCGTAGGTCATCTCGCTGTCAGGACCAAAGCTGCCTGTGGATATAACGGGGGTCGAGCTCTTTTTGCTCGCGCTGTCCTCGGTGACGGGGATATCCTTGCCGTTAAGCACACGGTTAAATCCGTCGAAGATATATAGTAGACCCGCTCCGCCACTATCCACCACATTTGCCTCTTTAAGCACGGTGAGGATTTCGGGTGTGCGGTCAAGAGATGCGTGCATCTCGTCTACAAGGTCCTGGAAGAATGTCTTGATAGTGCTCTGTGGGTGCAGCTTTTTAACAGCATATTCCACCGACTCGCGCGCAACGGTGAGAATAGTACCCTCGGTAGGTGTCATAACCGAGGTGTAAGCCTGCTCCACACCCTGCTCGAGTGCCTTGCCAAGCTCTTTGGGGCTTGCCTGCTCCACACCCTCAAAGCCCTTTGCAATTCCTGCGAAGAACTGGGAGAGTATAACGCCAGAGTTTCCTCTTGCGCCAAGGAGCATTCCGTGGGAGAGGACGTGCATTACCTCTGCCAGGTTGTCGGTATCAAGACTGCTTATGGTTTCAACACCGCTCTCGATAGTCATCATCATATTGTCGCCTGTGTCACCATCGGGAACAGGGAAGACATTAAGCTTGTTTACCTCGTCGGCATTGTTACGGAGTGCGGCAGCACCACCCTGTGCCATTTTCACAAGGAGCTGTCCGCCTAAATATCTTATACCCCTCTTGGTGGGGGCAGTTTGCTTTTTTGATAGGCTCTTTTTGACCTGTTTCTTTTCTGACATAATAGAATTCCTTTCTCGCTCGTCAGGGAAGTCTTATCTCTCTTTACCAATGAAGAATAGTGCGAGCGTGCCGGGGCCTGAGTGTGCGCCGATTACAGTACCGACATCGGTGATAAGCTTAACCTCTACACCGTGTCTATTCTTGATAATCGAAGCCAGCATTTCTGCGTCCGCGAGGCAATCTGCGTGGGAAATAAATATAACACCCTCGTCGGGGGTTTCGGCAAGCTTGTCATACATATCGGCAAGGGCAATAACAGCCTTCTTTCTGCCTCTTATGGTGTCTATTTTGATAAGGTGACCCTCGTTATCCACGTGGAGCACGGGCTTGATACCAAGAAGGTTGCCAACAAAGGCGGCAACACCGCTAACACGACCGCCGCGCTTGAGATACTCCAGGTCATCGACAGTAAACCAGTGGCACATACGAGGTACAAGCGAGGTGATATACTCCGCCACCTCTTCGAGCGACGCGCCCTCGTTCTTTTTCTCCTTTGCCAGGTATACCAGCATACCAAATCCTGCCGAGGCAGAGAGTGTATCTATTACGGTTACCTTCTTTTCACCCTCGTTGTTGATTTGCTGTGCTGCAATTCTTGCTGAGTTGAAGGTGGTAGAAAGTCCCGAGGAAAATCCAAGGTAAAGGACATCGAAGCCATTGTTAATCTCTTCGAGGAAGCTAAGGCGGAAGGTCTCGGAGTTTACCGCCGCAGTCTTTGCAACAGCGCCGCCCCTCATTCTGTCATAAAACTCGCCTATAGGCATTTCATTATTGTTGTATTCTCTCTCCTCACCATTAAATCTGAAGGTGAGAGGGAGGCTCTTGACACCCCACTCTGCGAGCACCTCGGGTTTGATATCACATGCAGAATCGGTATATATTATATATTTATTCATTTTAAACTCCTTTTTGTCTTTTTATGCGGGTGGAAAAAGTTATTTTTCTATATTTTGTCCTCCTTGGCTTCGTCTATTTCAAAAACATGGAAATCTCGGTGAAAAACTCCACACACAGTAATTATAGCACAAACTTGTTGATATGTCAACATTTACTTTTTGTGTCACAAAATGTAAACAATAGCTTACATTTGCCGAAAATGGTTAAAAATAGCAAAAAACAAGCAAAAAAGTACACAAAAAGCTCGTTTTTATAGCAAAAATCTATGATAGTGGCGCTATCTTGCCCACTTGCAAAAAGAAGTGTTTTAGACAAAATAAATACATTTTTGACTCTTTAAGGGCAAAAAATGAGAGAAAGTGTGTAAATTTAATAGGGCGTTTGTTGACTTTTTTCTCTTTTGGTGGTATAATAATTTTGTTTGGTGTCCGGTTTTATATTCAGCAATAATACACCTAAAAATAGGAGAGAAAAAATGAATTATGATATTATAATTATAGGCGCAGGCCCTGGCGGTATATTCTCGGCTTACGAGCTTACCCTGCTTGCCCCCGAAATTAAAATTGCGGTCTTTGAGTCGGGTCACGCCCTCGCGAAGAGAAAATGCCCTATTGACGGCAAGAAAATAAAGAGCTGTATCGGTTGTCCCACCTGCTCGATAATGAGTGGCTTTGGTGGTGCGGGCGCATTTTCGGACGGAAAG
>JAZSMN010000041.1:0-2279 GCA_045535925.1 Eubacteriales bacterium | reverse complement strand
CAACTCTCGACGGAAATGACGCTATGGATGAGCTCGAGGCAAAGGGTGCTATCTCCTTCGACGTTCAGGGTGAGAATATCCTCTTGACAAAGGAAGACCTGCTTATCGAGATGACCAAGAAAGAGGGCTTTGAGTCGCTCTCTGACAAGGGTGTAACCGTTGTTATCGACAAAAACCTCACCCCCGAGCTTATCGAGGAGGGAAATGTCCGCGAGATTATCTCGAAGATTCAGACAATGCGTAAGGACTCCGGCTTTGAGGTTATGGATAGAATTAAGGTTGCCTTCTTCGGTAACGAAACCGTCGAGGCTATTGCCGAGAGAAACAAGGCAGAAATCGGCGAGGAAACCCTCGCAGACGAGGTAATCCTCGGCACAACCCTCACCCACGCCAAGTCCTGGAACATCAACGGCGAAACCGTCACTATTTCTGTGGAAAAGGTGTAAAAGACACTATTGGTACACGCTCGAAGCAAGACTAACAGCACTATTGCTAAATCAAGTATATGCAAAGAATTATTTACATCTCTTTGTATATACCGAATAATAAAACTACAAAAAGACAAACGCTCTATGCTTTTCGCATAGAGCGTTTTTTAACACGGGTGGCAGGTAAAGCCACAAAACAGTAAACCGTCAATCCTGTATCCAAGGACAGCTTTGCTTTAGACTTAAATCCTCAACCTTCAATTTTGCATTCTGCATTATCAGCCTCTCTCCGGGAGAGAGGTGGCACGGCAAAGCCGTGACGGAGTGAGAACGCGTGCAGCACCACCCAAGGTCGAGCCTTAGTGAGGAAAGTCTTATTATGTTATATTACTAATCTGCACTAACCGAGCAAAACTGTAATTTTACTGCACGCAGGCTCCCTCAGTCTCGCGTTTGCTCGACAGCTCCCTCTCGGAGGGAGCCTTGTAATAGGAGCCGCTTTGCTAACTCTCGGAGGGAGCCTTAGGTAATTGCTCGACTTTATGCAAGCCACTCAGGGCAATACGGTCACATTGTGCGTCTTGAACTCAATTTTGCATTATGCATTTTAATTATTAATTTACTTGCTGTTAAATCCTCTTTGTCCGCTTTGCGAGGGTGAGTATCCTATTCTTTAGGGCAGGGGTGTCATAGCGTGGTGAGAGACGCCAGGTCCAGTTGCCCTCGGCGGTGGAGGGGGTGTTCATTCTGCCCTCGGTGTTTGTAAGAGAGAGGTAGTCCTGCATCGGCACAATGGCGAGGTTGGCTATACTGCCAAGGGCGAACTCTATCAAATCGTAGGTTCTGCTCTGTCCCTTGGTGTGCGGACATTCTCTATTAAAGCGAGCCTTTGCCTCGCCCGATAATCCTGCAATAAAGGAACGGATGCAATCCGAGTCGTGGGATGCCGGGTAGACCACACAATTTTTGGTGGTGTACATTCTCGGCAGGTACTCGTTGTTTTCGTCGTAAAACGCAAATTGGAGCATCTTCATTCCGGGGAAGCCTGTATCCGAGAGAAGCTCGCGCACGTCATCGGTGATAAAGCCCAAATCCTCGGCTATTATCTTCGCACGGGGGTAGGTTTCCCTCACCTTTTGGAACAATTCTAACCCGGGGGCGCTATTCCATTTTCCACCCCTTGCGGTGCTCTCACCGTAGGGAATGCTGTAATACCCTGCGAAGCCGCGGAAGTGGTCGATGCGGAGAATATCGTAGAGCCCAAACGCCGAGCCAACCCTCTTAAGCCACCAGGAAAAGCCCTCGCCCTTCATTCGCTCCCAATCGTAAATAGGGTTGCCCCAGAGTTGACCGTCGGGCGAAAAGCCGTCGGGAGGGCAGCCTGCTACCTCTTTGGGATTATAATTTTCATCAAGGAGGAATTGCTCGGGAGATGCCCACACGTCCATACTATCGTGGGCAACGTATATAGGCATATCACCTATTATGCTTATTCCTCTTTCGTGGGCGTAGTCTGTCAAGGCGCGCCACTGGCGATAAAACTCAAACTGTACCCAGGACCAAAATCCCATTTCTTTTTCATATTTTTTAGCATCCTGCTTTGCCCTTTTATAGTCGCAGTGTTCCTCACGCCAAGAAGTCCAAGAGGCGTAGGAATACTCCACCTTTAGTGCCATAAAGAGCGCGTAATCGCCGAGCCAAGACTTGTTTGCGCGGAGAAATTTCTTATACTGGTCGTCGGGGGTAAAGCGAGAATGGGCCAGGCGCAATATGGCATATCTATGTCCAAAGAGCCAGCCATAGTCCACACGCTCGGTGTTATGACGGCACTCACGAAGCTCTGCCCGTGTC
>JAZSMN010000020.1:0-4105 GCA_045535925.1 Eubacteriales bacterium | reverse complement strand
CCTTCCCGGTATCGGTAACATCGCACTTGATGCTATGAACCGCGGAGATATCCCCTTCATCATGGGTTACAATATGTTCTTGGCACTGCTTAGTGTCATCGGCGTATTGCTCTCCGACCTTATGTATGCGGTAGTTGACCCGAGAGTAAAACTTAACTAAGGAGGTTATTATGGAAGAACGCAATATTGATACAGCAGAAGAAGCCGTAGAATCCGTAACCACCTCTCAAGCAACACAGGATACTGACACCCCTCTCGATAAAAATGTCAGGCTGATGTCACCGACACAGATGGTACTCCGCCGTTTCTTCCGTTCCAAGCTGAGTATTATCGGCTTGATAATGGTAATCGGACTGTTCCTGTTCAGTTTCCTTGGCCCTGTTTTCTACACCCAATGGGGCGAAACAGAGCCTGATGCAACCGGAAAAATCAACTATACACAGACAACCGTTACATACACTGACGCTGACGGTAACGAGTACAGCATAAAGCAGACCATACAGACAAATCTCCGCTACAACACCCTTGCAGCTCCCTCGCTTTCCCACCCTCTCGGCACGGATAACCAGGGCTACGATATTTTCGTAAGGCTTATGTACGGCGGTAGAATTTCTCTTACTGTAAGTTTTATCGCGGTATTTGTAATAACCATTTTAGGCGTCGTTCTCGGTGGTTTGGCAGGCTACTTCGGTGGCATTGTAGACACTATTATAATGAGAATAAGCGACGTTCTTATGTGTCTACCCGGAGTACCGATTCTACTTATTATTTCTACCCTGCTTGATGCAGCAGAGGTTGACGCACAGTATAAGATTTACTGGCTGATGATTTACCTGACGCTCTTCTCCTGGACAGGTACCGCCCGTCTTGTAAGAGGACAGATTTTGTACCTTCGCGAACAGGAGTATATGGTAGCGGCAGAGGCTATGGGCTACTCCACCGCCAGAAAAATCTTCAAGCACCTTGTACCCAATGTAATGCCCCAGTTGATTGTACAGATGAGCTTGAGCCTTGGTAGTATGATTCTCTACGAGGCAACCCTCTCCTACCTCAACCTCGGTGTTCCTGCCCCCTATGCGGCATGGGGTACTATGATTAACATAATTTCTACTGATATGGATATTCTCCAGAACCACTTCCTCGTATGGGGTCCTGCCGGTATCTGTATCGTTATCGCGGTTTTGGGCTTCAACTTTGTAGGCGACGGTCTGCGTGACGCTCTTGACCCCAAGATGAGGAGGTAATATGAGTATTATAGATAGAATCAAAACCCTCTTCGCAAAGAAGGAGGATAGTGGTGCTCCTAAAACCACCTCCTCCTATATGTCCTCTGCCGAGATTCGCGCTATCGCAAAGGAAAACTCACAGATAATGCGCAGACTTGAGGCGTACAAGTATCGTAAGGCTGAAGAATCCGAGTTTACCACCGAGATGAAGGACCCCGCAAACATTCTCGAAATCGAGGACCTGCACACCTACTTCTTCACCGACCAAGGTGTTGTCAAGGCGGTAAACGGTGTGTCCTTTGTTATTCCTAAAAATGCGACAGTCGGTATCGTTGGTGAGTCTGGTTGTGGCAAATCGGTAACAAGCATGTCGGTTATGCGTCTGCTCCAGGGTCCTCAAGGACAGATTTACTCGGGTAGCATTCGCTTTAAGGCATACGACTACAAGAAGGATGCCCAGGGCAAGCTTGTACCTGTCTACGAGCTTGACGAAAACGGAAATCCTGTTATGGTGCCTCGCCTTGACAAAAATGGCAAGCCCGTGCTTGATGCCTCCGGCAACCCTGTTATGATGCCCAAGCAGAAGGTAGACCACAAGGGTGCGCCTGTATACGAGACCGAGGAAAAGGTATATGACATTGCAAAAATGCCTATGAACGAAATTCACCGCATCCGCGGCAAGCAGATTGCGATGATTTTCCAGGAGCCTATGACCTCGCTTAACCCCATTTTCACCATAGGTGAACAGCTGGATGAGGTTACCTTTATCCACACCCCCGGTGCAACCAAGGAGTCTGCACAGGCTCGCTCGATGGAGATGCTCAACCTTGTCGGTATCGCTGCACCTGAGAGAGTTTATAAGGCATTCCCCCACGAGTTATCCGGTGGTATGCGTCAGAGAGTTATGATCGCTATGGCTCTTGCCTGCGACCCAAGACTTATCATTGCTGACGAGCCTACAACCGCTCTTGACGTTACTATTCAGGCGCAGATTCTCGACCTGCTTCGTGACCTTAAGGACCGTATCGACGGCTCTATTATGCTTATTACCCACGACCTTGGTGTTATTGCAGAAATGGCAGACTATGTTGTGGTAATGTATGCAGGTAGAGTTATCGAGCAGGGTACTGCCAGAGAAATCTTCCACAATCCTATGCACCCCTATACCATAGGTTTGCAGAAGTCCAAACCCACTATGGATTCGGACTCTGACACCCTCTTTAACATTCCCGGCAACGTGCCTAACCCTGTAAATATGCCTAATTACTGCTACTTCAAGGAAAGATGCACTCGTTGTATCGGTGCTTGTAGCGGTGAATATCCCTGCATGGTACAGGTTAGCCCCACCCACTTTGTGGCTTGCCACTTATATAGCGAGGAGAACAAGTGATGGCAACTAATGAAAATATGAACAATGAAAATATTGAAGTAGAGTCCGAGCTTGCTACCTCCCCCGAGGTTGTAGAGACAGAACAGTACGACGACGAAGCGATTGCCGCAAGTTATAGCGCGGCAAGAGAGGCGGAGAAGAAGGCAGACCTGGAGAAGCCCTATGACCCCGAGGCTCTCTTGGAGATAAGACACCTTCGCAAGACCTTCCCTATCAAGAAGTCTATAACCGGTAAGGTTCTTCAGGAGCTTATTGCGGTTGATGACGTATCCTTCAAGCTTAAGCCCGGCGAAACACTCGGTATCGTTGGTGAGTCAGGTTGCGGTAAGACCACTCTTGGTCGTGCTATCCTCAAGCTCCACCAGCCCACCGACGGCCGCATTATCTTCGAGGGACAGGATATAACCGACTTTGGCACAAAAGAGATGAGAGATATCCGCACCAAAATGCAGATAATCTTCCAGGACCCCTACTCCTCGCTCCCCCCCAGAAGCACGGTAGGCGACATTCTCTCCGAGCCTGTTGCAGTACACAAAATCGTGCCCCAGCCAGAGATAAAGGACTACATTCTCGAACTTATGGACAAGTGCGGTCTGCGTGACTACTACTACGAGAGATATCCTCACGAGTTCTCGGGCGGTCAGCGTCAGAGAATTTGTATCGCCAGAGCGTTGTCTGTAAACCCTAAGCTGGTTGTATGTGACGAGCCTGTTTCGGCGCTTGACGTTTCTATCCAGGCACAGATTATCAACCTGCTTAAGAGTCTGCAGGAGTCGATGAACCTCACCTACCTCTTCATCTCTCACGATTTGTCGGTAGTTAAGTTTATCTCGGACAAGATTGGTGTTATGTACCTGGGCTCTATGGTCGAGTTTGGTAACAAGAAGGATATCTTCGCCAACCCCATACACCCCTACACCCAGGCACTCTTCTCTGCTATTCCTAATCCCAACCCGGATATTAAGATGCAGAGAATAGCACTTGCGGGAGATATTCCCTCCCCTGCAAATCCCCCCAAGGGATGCAAATTCCATACCAGATGTCCCTATGCAACCGAGATATGCAAGCATATTCCTCCCGAGTACAAGGAATACGAGGAAGGTCACTTTGCTGCATGTCATATGCTGGATAAGTAATATGGGAAAGAAAAAGAAAAGAAACAAGGTAACCTATATCGATGACGGCTCGACCATCGCGGATATGTCTGCATTTGGCGGTAGTCGAAAAGGCAAGGACGGAATGAAAATTCCCTCATCCCTATCGGATAGGACCAAGACCTTTTTAGGGGCGATGAAGATGATGATTGGCCCAATGTTTGTGGCAATAACCATTATCGGTGTCACCTTCCTTATCGGTTGGTTACTGTTGTTCCTCTTCTCATAGAGGAAGTATTCAAAAAAGCAACGAGCAAGCACCAAGGTGCTTGCTCGTTTTATGCTTATTATAATATATAATGTAATACTAAGTCCGAAGCCAAGCGGTCTTAGGA
>JAZSMN010000072.1:0-2686 GCA_045535925.1 Eubacteriales bacterium | reverse complement strand
GCGGTAGCCAAGGAGATAAAAAATGCTCGCAAAAACCTCCCCCTGGCTCTGGTTTTTGGTCTGATTTTGGTAATCGGTGTCTACCTTGCCTATATCCTGGGTATTGGTGGTGTGCTCTCGCGCGAGGAAATTCTTGCATCCGGCAACAACCTCTCGCTCGCCGCCTTTACTACTCTATTGTTTGGAAATGCCACCCTCGGCAGATTTTTCTACCTATTTGTGGCTATCTCCTGCGTGGGCACGACGGTCGGACTCTCGCTTGCTGCTTCGCGCGGCATATTCGCCCTGGCAGAGAGGGGGCGCGGACCAAGTGCCGAGCTGTTCTCGCACATCGATAGCACGAGTGCTGTGCCTGTCAACTCCTCGCTTTTTGCGCTGGTGGTTTCTACAATTTGGTTATTCCAATGGGAGTTTGGCTTTGTGTGGGGGCTGTTACCCGAGTGGCTGTGCTTCGAGCACGACGAACTCCCTATCATAACCCTCTACTTTGCCCTGGTGCCAATATTCCTCACCCTGCCCTTCCGCGGAAAGAAGCTCCCGATAACCAAGCGCTTTATCCTGCCAATTCTCGCCGTGCTTTCGGCGTTATTTATGCTCTACTGTGCGGGGGCCGCCTACGGAATACAAATCCTCTATTATCTTTTAGTCTTCCTCATTATTATGCTCATCGGTCTATGTTTTTACCGCCCCAAGGTCGAGGGATGAATATTTGAACTACTGCCCAAGGGCAAGGGGAAATTTTGTTCTACCGCCCAAAGGTAGGGAAAAATTTTGTTATGCCGCCCCAGGGTAGGGGGATTTTGTTCTACCGCCCAAAGGTAAAGGGATAAAAAATGAGCGAATACCACAGTATTCGCTCATTTTATTTAGTGTGATATGATTTGGTGTACTGTGATTTTCGAAATCTATAATTTATCACAGACCAAAAGCACTTGACATACTATGTTTTGCGCCGTCGGGTCTAACCGCCGAGCGCCCATCTAAATCAAAGCACCTTATAGCCCTGGGCGGTGATGGCAGACTCTATTACGCCTTCCTCAACCTCATCTCTAAGGGTGACGGTTACGGTGCCATCCTTGTGCGATGCAACAGCAGAGCTGACTCCCTCGATAGCCTCGACGGTTGCCTTTACCCTTGCCTCACAATGGGGGCACATCATTCCCTTGACCTTTATTACCTTTGTCATTTCCTTTACCTCGACTTCTTCTATTTGTATTTCTGTTTTTATTTGTGTGGTTTCGATATACTTTTTCGGCTTAAAGAGATTTAGTCTTAGGGCATTTAGCACCACGCACACACTCGACAGGCTCATCGCCGCCGCACCAAACATAGGGCTAAGTGTAAGTCCAAACAGGCCTATCGCCATAGGTATTCCTATCATATTATATAGAAACGCCCAGAAGAGATTTTGCTTTATGTTTGTAAGAGACGCCCTGCCGAGCTCGATAGCCGTCGCAACCTCGGAAAGGCCCTTGCCCATCAAGACAACACCCGCCGAGTCGATAGCCACATCGGTGCCTTTTCCGATAGCAATTCCCACATTAGCACGAGTCAGTGCGGGAGCGTCATTTATACCATCGCCCACCATACATACTCGGCCACTATTCATCCGCTCTCTGACAACCGACTCCTTGCCTCCCGGGAGCACACCTGCCACAACCTCGTCTATACCGACCTCGGAGGCAATTCTCCTCGCGACTCTCTCGTTGTCGCCCGTCAGCATAACTACCGAAAGCCCCAGCGAACGAAGTCTGCCTACACCCTCTATGGCATCCTCCTTTACCACATCGGCAACACCAATGATACCAAGGACCTTGCCTCCGCGGGAAAACAGCAAGGGGGTCTTGCCCTCGTCGGATAGCTTTAGGCAAACCTCTTCAACAGCTTTGTCAACATTTGTTTGCGTTTTGGCATAGCCAAGACTTGCGCCAAAGCAGGGCTCGCCATCGATTTTTCCATACACGCCCCTACCCGTGAGAGCCTCAAAGCCCTCTACATCTAAGGGTGTGACCCCGCCAAGGCCGTTTACTACCGCGCGGGCTAACGGATGCTCGCTGTACCTCTCGAGTGAGAGGGCGAGGGTGGTTAGTTCTTCTTCCTTTACCCCGTCGGCTGGCACTATATCGGTAAGCACAGGCTCGCCAAGGGTGATAGTTCCGGTCTTGTCGAGGATAACAGTTTTCACCCTGCCACACTCCTCGAGGGCGGTGGCGTTTTTGTACAGTATTCCTCTTTTTGCGCCCACACCTGTACCCACCATAATAGCCACAGGGGTGGCAAGTCCCAAGGCGCAGGGACAACTAATTACGAGGACGGTTATTGCGTGTGCTACCGCATTTCCGACCCCTCCGCCTACGATAAGCCAGCCTAAAAGTGTTAGAAGCGATATACCCAGCACCACGGGGACAAACACACCCGACACCTTGTCCGCAAGCCTTGCGATAGGTGCTTTGGTAGCCGAGGCATCCTTTACCATTTTTATTATTTCGGACAGCACAGTACCCTCGCCAACCTTAGTCGCCCGACAAATCAGTCTGCCCGAGGTGTTGAGTGTGCCACCTGTTACTATGCTTCCCTCCCTCTTGTCGACAGGGAGGCTCTCGCCTGTTATGGCAGATTCATCGACGGCACTCTCGCCCTCGGCGACCACACCATCGGTGGCAATTCTTTCACCAAGTCGGAGGCC
>JAZSMN010000232.1:0-5803 GCA_045535925.1 Eubacteriales bacterium | reverse complement strand
AGCTTCTCGAAGTTTGCCACCGTCTTGGGTGCTGCCTCGGGATAGAGCTCGAGCTCTATAACCTGTCCGTTTTCCATTTCAATAACAACCATAGTAGTATTCCTTTCGTATAATTATTTATTTGTTAATTTAACTTTAGTTATATTTTGGTCTAGAGAGGGGTATAATCTAAAAAAAGAGTGGAGGGAAAAATGACGACAGAGGGACTAAAGCGTTTGGCATATATATGCTTTCTTATCATTTTTCTCGGTATTTTGGTCTTTCTATTTCTAAAATATGTTCTTGCCCTGCTTGTGCCATTTGTTATTGCTTGGCTGATAGCCTCGGCAATGCATCGCCCTGCTACATTTGTTGCTCGGCGCCTATCCTTGCCCGTGGGTGCCTTGAGGACTATTTTTACCCTGCTTGCCACCTTGGTCTTTCTCTTCGTTGTAGGTATAAGTGTGTTTTTCCTTGTTCGTGAGGGGTGGCACTTAATAACCAGACTAAGCGAGGGAGGGGAGCTTGAAAAAATCCTTGAAGCAATAACCGACTTTTTTGGCAAAAGCTTTGACGAGTTAGGCGCTCTTTTGTCAAACTCGCTGGGTGGAATTTTGTCCTCGTTCCTTGATAGGCTCGGCGCCTTTCTTACCGGCTTTGTCGGTGCGATACCCGGGGCTGTGCTGTCGGTTATAGTTACTCTCATCGCCTCGGTATATTTTTCGATAGATTTAGAGAAGGTAAACTCTGCTGTTTTGCTTGTAATTCCAAAGGGAATATCCAACTGGTTAAGGAACTTCAAGCACGGCTTCCTTAAGGCGCTTTCTCGCTACCTTGTGGCCTATCTTACCCTGATGGGAATTACTTTTTTGGTGGTTTTGATAGGACTTTGCTTGCTAAACGCTCCCTATGCCTTTCTCGTCTCGCTTTTGATAGCTATTCTTGACCTTTTACCGGTAATTGGTGCAGGTACTATCCTTGTCCCCTGGGCGATATACTCCTTGGCGACGGGCGGGGTAAGCTTTGCTATCGGTCTTTTTATAATTTTTGCTGTAAATACCGTAGTTCGCCAGATAGCCGAGCCAAAAATTCTTGGCACAGGTCTTGGCATACACCCGATATTGACGCTTATATTTGTCTATGTAGGCTATGCGCTATTTGGTGTGTGGGGACTTCTGTTAGGCCCTGTATTCGGTGTGCTTTTAGAACCTGCTCTCCATAAAAAGGATGCCACCGATATCTCGTAGCTTGTCTTTAGATAGACACACTATCTCCAGGCCCTCTTTCTCTATCGCCTCGCATATTTCTTTTGCCGAGGGGTGCTGGCTGATATTACCATTAAAATATACCTTTCCCCCGTAAACACCAGAGCATCCACCGATAAAGCCATAGGGGTAGGGGGGCAGGTCTATACCGCCGTCCTCTATAAGGGTGACGCGGATGCCGTCCTCGGTAAAAATCTTCGCAAGCCCCCTGTCGGCAGTAATAACCGCCTCATCACTAAGCTTGAGTGTGGTGCAAGCGGGGTATCCTTGCTTTGTGTGTCTAATTTGTAGCCCCAGCGATTTTGCCAATTCGAGCACACCACGGCTTGCGGTGTCGCTCTTTACATACAGCCTTTCTCCTATCACGAGCATATTTAAAATAGCATCGCCTGGATATTCTTCACTTGGTAGCTCGTCTACAAAGTGCATCTTTACCCCTTCCACAAGCAACTGGGACAGGTCTGTGAAAGCATAGGCTGCCACATCGCAATAGTCCCCGAAGGATATAACCCTGTCAAAAAGACGAAATAAGAGCATATCTATATGGTTTTCCATAGGCTCTGGCAGTCGGCTGTATTTAGGAAAAACGATAGGCACAAAGCCCTCTAACTCGAGTCTTCTTTTTGCCTCTATGCTTATCCCTTCGCCGACAATTACCAAGGCTCTTTTTCTTATGCCATGATGCATATTATCTCCTCGGTGCTCGACTTTGATTTATAATACAGAATAAACTATTTTGAAAAATAAAAACTCCACCGTACTACGGTGGAGTTTTTAGCATTATGCGCGCTCAACCTTTCCGGAACGAAGGCAACGAGAGCATACGCAAACGGTGGTATGAGTACCGTTTACAACTGCCTTAACCTTACGAATGTTAGGCTTCCAGGTTCTGTTGGTCTTGCGGTTAGAGTGAGAAACGTTATGTCCAAAGGTAACGCCCTTGCCGCAAATACTGCACTTAGCCATTTTGACACCTCCCAAAAATTAGCCCTAAAAGGACTAGTTTTTATATAAATTTTATTATCATCATAAATTGACAAGATGTATTATAACATAAGGAAAAGCAAAATGCAAGAGTTTTTTTGATTTTTTTCAAATTTATATCATTTTCACAACCAATCTCTGTTTATTTCAAGAGATATAGTATATAGTGGCAACGATAGGGCTAACCCCGACCTAAAGTCTTTGCTTTTTTATATGTTGTCGCCACCGCCCGCTCTACTATGTCGGCAAGCCCCTCTTCCTTAAGGACCGAAATACCCTCTATTGTGCTCCCGCCGGGGCTGCACACCTCTTTTATAAGAGTATCTGGAGCTTTGCCCGCTGACATAAGCATAACTGCCGCCCCTTTAGCTGTGAGTGTTGCGTATCTAAGTGCCTCCTCGTATCCGAGTCCGCACCTTGCACCACCATCGGCAACAGCCTCAATAAAATGGTAGAAAAACGCAGGACCCGACCCACTAACCGCGGAGGCCGCATCGATTAGACCCTCGTCAATAATCTCGCATTTTCCCGCCATCTTTAGTAGTGCCATAAGCCGCTCTGTTTTTTCTCCTCTGGTCGTTTTATCGGGCGAAATTAGCACCAGTCCCTCGCCAAAGAGCACAGGTGTGTTTGGCATAATCCGTATTATACCCACCCCCTCACCAATTAGCGAGGCTATTTTCTCTATACCAACCCCTGCAAGCATGGATACAAGGATTGGATGGTGCTCCTTACAGCTTTCTTTAATTTCCTCGACCAGAGAGCCTAGACCGACAGGCTTTACCCCTAAAAACACAAACTCGCACTCGCGACAGATACTATCGCTGTCAGCAATACGCCCGCCTATTATGCTTGATAGCTCGCGAGCCTTATTTTCATCACGGTCACATAGGTACAGCTCTGCGCCCGTTTTCGCCACCGCCCTCGCAAGAGCGCCACCCATATTTCCGCATCCTATAAACCCGACTTTCATTATTTACCCTTCCTTTATATAAATGTTAGCGTATCTGTCCATCGCCCTCTATTACATACTTGTAGGTGGTCAGCTCGTACAATCCCATGGGGCCACGTGCGTGGAGCTTACCTGTGGCTATACCCATTTCGCACCCAAATCCAAATTCGCCACCATCGGTAAAGCGGGTCGATGCGTTTACATAGACGCAGGCGCTATCTACAAGAGTAGTAAAAAGCTTCTGTGCCGCCTCGTCCTCGCTTATAATTGTCTCGCTGTGTCCTGTGGAGTGAAGGTTTATATGCTTTATAGCCTCCTCCACCGAGCCGACAACACCTATCGCAAGACGATAGTCGAGAAATTCTGTGTCATAGTCGGTGTCGCTCTGTGCCACACCATCTATGATTTGCAGGCACTCCTCGTCAAGACGAAGCTCCACCGGTACAAGCCCTTCTTCTACCCGCCGCTCAACCAGCGCTTTTTTGATTTCGGGAAGCACCCGTGCCACGATATCTCGGTGAACAAGGCACACCTCTGCCGCGTTACACACCGAGGGGCGCGAGGTCTTTGCGTTATCAAGAATTTTTACCGCCTTTTCTGTGTCTGCCGACTTGTCGATGTAAATGTGGCATATCCCTGTTCCTGTTTCGATGCAAGGAACGGTTGCGTTTTCCACGCAGGTACGAATGAGCCCTGCGCCACCCCTCGGTATAAGCAGGTCGATATATCCTCGCCCCTTCATCAGTTCCTCGGCACTGCCGCGGCTCGTGTCCTCCACCTGTTGTATGCAGTTTTTAGGTAGACCGCTTTTTTCCACCGCCGCGGCGAGGGCACTCACTATGGCAGAAGAGGTTCTGTAAGCCTCCTTGCCGCCTCGCAAAATAACCGCGTTGCCGCTTTTTATAGCCAGGGCGGCCGCATCGGCCGTTACCCCGGGACGGCTCTCGTATATGATAGCAATTACTCCGAGTGGCACCCTGTTTTTCCTTATCAAAAGACCGTTCGGCCTTCTAAAAGCTTCCTCGCATTTGAGAGGGGAGGGAAGACTGGCGATGCTCCTTATCCCCTCGCTCAAGGCCCAAAGTCTTTTATTATCGAGGTAGAGTCGGTCGAGCATAACCTCGCTTATTTTACCCCGGCTTTCTTCCATATCCCGTTGGTTTGCCAGCAGAATATTTTCCTTGTGCTCAAGAAGGGCGTCCGCCATAGCTAAAAGAGCATTGTTTGTTTTCTCCTCGCTATATACCATCTCTCGGCTTGCCGCCTTCGCCCTGCGCATTATTTCACTTGTCTTTAGCATTTAATTACCCCTTTCGGTAAAATCTTGTGCCCACCCTTTCCCCGCCTACAATTCGGTATAGATTGTCGGGGCACTCTCCGTTTGTGATTACCATTTCGCACCCGCCCTCGGTGGCTATCCTTGCCGCCAATAGCTTTGTGTGCATCCCTCCTGTTCCACGGGAAGTTCCTGCCCCCTCGCCCAGGGCGAGTATATCCTCGGTGAGTTCTTGAACCTCATATATCGGCTTTGCATCCTGATTGACTCTTGGATTTTTGTCATAAAGATAGTCAATGTCTGACAAAAGGATGAGCAAATCTGCCCCCACGTTCACCGCCACCCTGGCCGCAAGCGTATCATTGTCGCCAAAAACTATCTCCTCTGTCGCTATCGTGTCGTTTTCGTTTATTATTGGTATAGCACCGTATTCGAGAAGCTTATCCATTGTACCGATAAAATTACTTCTTCTGTTTGTCGACTCCAGGTCAGGCGAGGTCAAAAGTATTTGCGCCACTGTGTGCCCATATTCCAAAAATTCGCGGTCATAGATATACATAAGCTCGCATTGACCAATGGCCGCACAGGCCTGCTTGCTGGCGATTTCGGTTGGCTTTTGCCCAAGTCTAAGCTTTCCTACACCCATACCGATAGCACCGCTGGAGACCAAAATAGGCGAGTGCCCCGCGTTTTTAATATCGCTTATTACACGACATAGCTGGCTAACCCTGCGCAGGTTTACCCGTCCGCCCTCGTATGTGAGAGTCGAAGTTCCTATCTTTATTACTATCTTCATATCCTACCTCCGCATAGCATTTCTACCAACTGTAATTTTAAATATGATACCACTATCTACCCATAATTTCAATCGATATACAATATGTTTTTAAAAAGCACAATTAGAGCCTATACTTGACACCCCCCTATTGTGATAAAATTAGTTACAATAATTTATGGAGTAATGATATGAATAATAATCAACCAAGAGAGCACCTCGCTTCGCGTTTAGGCTTTTTTTGCTTAGCGCTGGCTGTGCCATAGGCATAGGAAATGTCTGGAAATTTCCGTATATGGTGGGACAGTATGGCGGCGGTATGTTCGTCCTCGTATATCTTGTTTTCCTTGCCATAATGGGTGTGCCTGTAATGGCTATGGAGTTCTCTATGGGTAGGGCCGCACAAAAAAGCCCCGCAAAACTATATCAACAGCTCGAGCCCAAGGGCTCAAAATGGCATATCCACGGCGTAGTTGCCTGGATAGGAAACATACTTTTGATGATGTTTTACACCACCGTCTGCGGCTGGCTGTTTAGGTATTTTGTAGACACAGTATCGGGCGAGTTTGTGG
>JAZSMN010000239.1:0-2921 GCA_045535925.1 Eubacteriales bacterium | reverse complement strand
AGAAGCCGCCGCCAACATCAAGGCTCTCGATAGTACCGCTAATATTACAAGTGCTATTGCACCACTTGCAAACAGAAACACTCTCTCCTCCGTGGCAATTTATCTTTCCACAGCCACCACACTGGAAGTAACCACCCTTGCCACAATGGGGGCAACCGGGCCATTTGCTGTTCCAACGAATATCACCCTTGATAGTATTGGAAGTGCCGTATCCCTCACGGCCTGCAGACTTCTCATCAAGAGCAAAGGTCCAGTGATGCTCCCAATAAGCCTCTTTTCCGCTTCCAAACTTAACGAATGTCATTCCGTAAGTCTTACCACTCTGGGAACATCTACACATTATAACGCCGCCGTCTGTAATATTAGATGCCATATATAACCTCCTAAATTAAATACACATTTCTCTTAAGGTGTCTGCGATATCGCAGATTTCCCATTTAACGCCAAGCTCCTCACGGCCCATATGACCATAGGCTGCAAGCTGCTTGTAGATAGGCTTGCGAAGATCAAACTTGTTGATAATTGCAGCAGGACGAAGGTCCACAAGCTTTTCTACAGCTGCAATAATCTTCTCCTCATCGCAAATAGCGGTACCGAAGGTGTCAATCATAACAGAAACAGGACGGGCGATACCTATCGCATAAGCAATCTGTACCTCGCACTTCTTTGCAAGGCCCGCCTTGACGATATTCTTTGCCACGTATCTTGCCGCGTAGGAAGCACTTCTGTCAACCTTTGTGGGGTCCTTACCAGAGAAAGCGCCGCCACCGTGTCTTGAATAGCCACCATATGTATCAACGATAATCTTTCTACCGGTAAGACCTGTGTCACCCTGGGGTCCGCCGATAACAAATCTACCTGTGGGGTTGACATAGATATTTACCTTGCCGTCAAGAAGCTCAGAGGGTACAACAGGAAGAATAACCTGCTCTATAATATCCTTGCGAATAGTTGCAGAATCAATCTCCGCGCTATGCTGGGAGGATACAACGATTGTATCAACTCTTGTAGGAACACCGTCTACATATTCAACAGTAACCTGGGTCTTGCCGTCAGGACGAAGGTAGGAGAGCTTTCCGTTCTTTCTAACCTCGGTAAGTCTCTTCGCAAGCTTATGCGCCAAAGAGATAGGCAAAGGCATAAGCTCGGGGGTCTCGTCACAAGCATAACCAAACATAAGCCCCTGGTCGCCCGCACCTGTATCAAGATCGTCGGTAGCGGTTCCCTCTTTTGCCTCGAGGCACTTGTCAACACCGAGAGCGATATCCGCGCTCTGCTCGTGTATAGAGGAAAGCACCGCACAGGTGGTACAGTCAAAGCCATACTTTGCACGGTCATAACCAATCTCGCTGACGGTTTCTCTAACAATCTTCTGTACATCAAACTTTGCGTTTGTGGTAATCTCGCCCATAACGGTGATAACACCGGTAGTAGCAAAGGACTCACAAGCAACACGGCTCATAGGATCCTGCTCTAAAATAACATCAAGTATAGCATCCGATATTTTGTCGCAAATTTTATCAGGATGCCCCTCGGTAACACTCTCCGAGGTAAACAAAACCTTTTTCATTCTTTTCCCTTTCTTTTGAAAATCTGCTTTTTAGGTAAAATATTACATCACTTAACAAAAAAAGCGGAAATTCCCAAGGAATTCCCGACATCACAACTCATCTGTCAGGAATTGGCACCTTGAATTAACAGGTTGCCGGGTTTCATCGGGCCGGTCCCTCCACCACTCTTGATAAGCAATATTCATTTTCGACATAATTATATCACAGGAAAAATATAAAATCAATAGTTTTAGAAAATTTTTGTTTTCCTTTTTTACACAAAAAAAGCGCAAGAGCGGTCCTCACAAGTGAGTTTCACCCCAACGCTTTTTTGTTTGCTTATTATAGATTATTTTATTCTTGACGGATGAATTTCAGAGTAAGGTCGCCGCCATCCTCGGTAATTATAAATTCATCACCACTATATGTAAACTCACCCGAAATAAAGGGAACGCCTGATTTAGAAGAAATAGTTATTCTATCCCCCTCTATTTCGCACCTGTAAAAGTAAAAGGATAATCCGTCGTCATTGTGTTTTTTCGCAGACTCCACTATTCCCTCGGAAAGCTTAGAAAAGTCAATAGACATACTGACTTCTTCACAATAGAATATCCCCTCTTTAGGTACAGCCTTGCCGCAAGAGACAAGAGCAAATACAAGAATAAAAACCGTAAGTATTAGGGCGATTTTTCTCATAGCACTATATGTTTAGGCATGCCGTTTTCATATTCGACCGAAAGCTCGCCACAGATAAGCGGTGCAAGATAGTCAAGACCCTTTTCGGTGATGCCATTTCCCTCTTCGTTAATATATTCGGTGGGTACACGCTTGATTTCGTTGGCTATGCCGGAAATATCGGCGGTAGCAACAGTGGAGGAATATCCACCCTCGGTGTTTCTCAGGATAGTCATCATTATGCCAGTCTTGCCCTCAATTGCGGCTTCTACACCTCCTTTACCGACAGAAACCGACTCGGTGATATCGGTAAGCGATGCTATATGAGATGCACAGCGCTGTGGCAGGCTGAGTTCGATAGAACGAACCTTGCAACCTATCTTCTCCTTTACAAGGCTTTCGAGCACCTTGCCGGTGCCGGACAAAGCAGTGTGGCCAAAGGCATCAACAGCGCGAGAATCTGTACCCTCGCCGACATATCTGCCGTCGGCAAACCTAATGCCCTCGGAGGCACATACCAATACGGCTGGGTGTATATCAAGCGCCTTTTTTACGTCCTCAATAAATTTATCTGCATCAAACACACTCTCGGGCAGGTATACCAAATCAGGACCAATTCCGCCCGACAAAACAGGTAATGCCGCAGATGCTGTAAGCCATCCTGCATCTCTGCCCATTACCTCAACTATGGTAACG